>CAVDQJ010000001.1:0-9467 GCA_963611005.1 bacterium
TTATTGATGGATTCAACCTTAAGTTGATATACAAAAAATAGAATTTATCTTTAAAATGATAATGTAATAAGGAGGGTTATGTATGGAAATTGGTGATAGAATTAAAGATTTACGTATTTCTAAAAATATGACTCAAAAACAATTAGCAGATAAATTATTTATCACTCCTCAAGCATTATCTAAATGGGAGATGAATGAAAATGAACCATCATTAGATATGATTCAAAAATTATGTAAAGAATTTGATGTATCTTTATCTTATCTTGTTACTGGAGAAGAAGAAACAAAAGAAATAGAAGAAACTAAAAATGAAGTAGCTATAGTTCCTACAATAGAAGCTACAACACCTACTGAACCTAAAGTAATAGAAAAAATAATAGTTAAAGAAGAATCTAAACCTATGTTAGCTTTATGTTCTCGTTGTAATAAACCTATATTTGATCAAAACGATATAGTAAGAAGATCTGTTGGACATAGAGTAAGACATGGAAAATCTCATTCAACTACATATTCATCAATAATTGTATGTAAAGATTGTGAAGAAAAAATAAAAAAAGAAGAAAAAGCAGAAAGACAAAGAGTATATTTAGGAAGAGTAGAACAAGTTAAAAAGAGAAGATTAAGAAGTTATATATTAGGTGGTTTAATTACATTAGCTGCATTTGGTATTACATTAGCAATATGTTTAAATATTAATGGATTACAACCTGGATTTATAGCTTTATATTCTTTATTAACTTTATTATTATTTCCTTTTCTAGGTTGTATATTCTTAAATAATAATTTTATAATCTATGTGTTTGTTAAGATTCTTTCATTTAGTTTTGTAAAGATGCCTGGAGTTATATTTTCGCTATCTTTTGATGGATTAAAGTTTTTGATATTTTGTAAGATATTATTTGTAGTTATAGGTATTTGTTTAGGTATATTTTTCTTTTTAGTAGCATTAGCTATTAGTTGTGTATTATCAGTATTTGTATATCCGTTTGCATTATATAACTCATATAATAATCCTGAAAAAGAAGATGCTTTATAAATAAAAAACCTAGGAAATATTTCCTAGGTTTTATTTTGTTAATTAATGAAAGCTTTTATAATCTTTAATAAATTGAAGTAATTCAATTGCAGGTTTATTTAAGACTATATTTTTATTTGTAGCTACAATGATATCAAATGTAACATCATTTTCAAGAGGGATACCAACAATATCATCTTCAGGTTTAATTACTTGATTGAATAAGAATGCTCCAATCTTACCATAGCTTAATAACTCTTTAATAGTAGCTAATTGATCTGTTTTTAATCTGATATTTGGATTTAATCTCTTTTCAGAGAATAATTCATTAACAACTTTATATTGAAGAGAATCTTCTTTTAATGTTATTAATGGTAAGTCTTTAATATCATCAAGAGCAATCTTTTCTTTATTTGCTAATGGATGTTTTTTATTGACTGAGAATAATAATCTAGTTTCATCAACTTTAGTGTATTCAATTGATGGATCTAATTGTTCATCTTTATATCTAACAGTTAATGCTATATCGATTTCACCATTTTTAATAGCTTCTTTATTTGCATTACTTGCTAACTCATACATCTTAATGTTGATATTAGGATATTTTGTTAAGAAAGCATCAAATATAGGAGCGAAAATAAATGATCCTAACATTGGAGGAATACCAATTCTAATAGTAGTAGATTTATACTTAAAATCTTTCATTTGGTCTCCTAAGTTGTTGTATAAAGTTACTACAGGTTTAGCTATTTGGTAAAGATATTCTCCACTAGCAGTAGGATGAAATCCTCTTCCATTTTTAGAAAAAAGAACAGTCTTGAGCTCTTTTTCTAAGTTTTTAATACCGGTTGTAACAGCTGGTTGAGATACAAACATCTCTTTACTTGTTTCAGTATATGAACCGGTTTCGTATACTCTAATAAAATATAATAATTGATCAATACTCATAGTAATCACATTATATCAACTTTTTTTAAAAATACTTATAAAACTTTTTTATAATTTGACAAAAATTAATATATTATTAATTGTTGTGAAAGCGCTTACAATTATATAGAATATTAGTATATGATAAGGTAATTTTATATGAATAGCAGTAAGTTAAAAATTGGAAAAATGTTAAAATTTTGTGGATTGGGTCTACTTTTTGGGCTTTTAGTTGGTTGTGGAAGCCAAAATGAGGGCTTTGATGGCAAAATTATCGATATTTCGAAAAATCAAGATAAGTCGCTATCTATAAAAATTATTTATAATAAAGATAGTGAACACGGGTCGTATTATACCTTAAAAATTGAAGGAAAAGGTGAAAGTAAAAATTTCGAAAATAGAAAAACTCCTTGGCAAAGTATTATTAAAAAAATAAAAGAAGTAAATATAGATGAAGGAATAACATCTCTAGGTTCCAATTATTTTAATAATTCTACGATTACAAGTTATATACTTCCTTCAACTTTAACTTCATTTACATCAACATCATTTAATAGTAGTGCTAAATTATATGCTAAAAATAATTTAGTTGATAAACAAGATTCTACAAATACTTTATATTTATATAAAGAAACAGCTCCAAGTCAAGAAGAAAAGAAAACTAATAAATATTGGCATTATATAAATAATGTTCCTGTTGAATGGTCAACAATCAAAGTATTATTTATTGGTAATTCTTTTACGTATTATAATAACATTCCTAAATTAACTGAAGAAATAGCAAAATCTTTAGGTTATGATTTTGTTAGTGATTCAGTTACATGTGGAGCTCATACATTAACTAAATTTGCAGATTCAGAAGATACATATGGTAAACAAGTTTATTCAAAACTAAATTCATCTAATGATTATGATTATGTTATCTTACAAGATCAATCTACTAGAAGTTATTCTAATTATTCTGCATTTAAAACTGCAGTAGATACATTAAATAAATTAGTTAAAAAGACACAAGACCATGCTGAAACTAGATTATATGCAACATGGGCATATGAAGAAATGAGTTCAACTAAATCCATAAGTGAACAAGAACAAATAATAAGAGATAAATATACTCAATGTGGTAATGAATTAGATATTAAAGTTCATAATGTTGGTAAAGCATTTACTAAAATATATGAAGAAAATAAATCTATAAATTTATATTTTACTGATAATAAACACCCATCTCATTATGGTTCGTTTTTATCAGCTCATGTTCATGCTATGTCAATATTAGGAGTAGATACATCTTTGTCTACATTTTCAACGTATTATAGTAATGAAGAACAAAATACTTGGACAATAGATGAAAATATATCATCGATTTTAAAAGCAACAGCATATACTGTTTGTTTCAAATAAATCACATTAAAAGGAGATAATAATATGAAAAGAAAATTAATGTTAATTTCTAGTTTATTATTGGGAGGAATTATTTTAACTGGTTGTAATAATGCTAATAATAATGAACAACCAGTAGAACCAATTGTAAACAAATATTTAGTAAGTTTTTATGTAGATGGAGTAGTTAATCAAACTCTTCAAGTAAGTGAAAATAGTTTAATAGATACTAGTAAAATTACTACACCTTCAAAAAGTGGTTATACATTTGTTTCTTGGCAAAATAGTGCAGGAAATGATGTAGATTTTTCAACTTTAAAGGTAACTTCTAATTTAGATTTATATGCTTATTTTGAAATAAATGGAGTTAATCCTCATGATGGAGAATCTTCTTTACATGTAGAAGATAGTAAAGATAGTAGTAAAACATATTCTTTAGTAATAGGGTGGTATGGAAAATCAACTACAAGTGGAGTTGATAAAGAATTAATGCAACATGCATATAAAAATATCATTACTTATTTAACAGCAAATGGAGTAGAAGATAGTGTTTTATCATCTATTTCAGTAAGAAGATATGGTGATGAAGATACAAAAGTAGGACCAATGGGTACACTTATTAATAATGATGGTGATGTTGATATCATTATTGGTGTAGGTAAAAATTTAACTACAACAGGTGGAGTTAGTTCTATTGAAAGAGTTGATAATTTAAAAATAGGAAGCGTAGAAGGAAGAAGTATTGCTTTACTTAAAGAAACTACATTAGGTAAAGATTTATTTGATTATATTACATCAACTGATGGAATAAAATTCTTTGATTTAGAATATCATTTTGATGGACAAATTAAATCAGTATTTACAGTTAATTTTTATGTTGATGAAACTAAATATTTAAGTGTATCTGTTAATAAAAATGAAACAATTGATTCTACAGCTATTGCTAATCCTACAAGAGGAGAAGATACTTTCTTATATTGGGCAACTAGTGATGGAATAGAATATGATTTTACTATTAAAGTAACAAAGGATTTTGATTTATATGCTAAATTCCAAGCTAAAGGCGATCCTCATGAAGGTGAATCTTCTTTATCTGTAACTGATACAAAAGATATTAATAAAACATATTCGATAGTTATTGGTTGGTATGGAAAATCAGCTACTAGTGGAATTGATGAAGCTTTGATGCAACATGCTTATAAAAATATTAGAACATATTTAGAAGATAATAACGTTAGCAGTACAGTTATAGATAATATTACTGTTAGACAATATGGAACTAGCGATACTGGAGTAGCAGATTTAGGAGCATATGTTAATGCTGATAATGATGTTAATATTTTATTAGGTACTGGAAATAATATTGATGATCCGACTAAAGGTAATGTTACATGTACTACAAAATCAGGCCCATTCACAATTAATGGTATTACAAAAAGATATTTTGCTTTAGTTAACTCAAATAGTGATGCAGAAAGTTTATATAATTATATGGTTAGTGAAGATGGTATTAAATTCTTTGATTTATCATATCACTATACATCTACTAAATAATTAAAAAGAGAGGGGATATACATATGAAAAAAGGATTATTATTAGGAATTCCAATATGTTTAATGGCTTTAAGTAGCTGTAGTTATATTAAAGGAATGGAACATCATTTAACAGTGGTATTTGAATATAAAGACAAAATTGTTAAAACAAGTGATGTAAGTGAATTTAATAATGGAGTATGTCCATCTATTGAAGATGCTTTGATTCCTACTGGTTGTAAATTTTATGGTTGGACTTGGAAAAATCCTGATTCTATTGATATAACAAAATATACTGATAGTAAAAATAAAATAACTGATGAATTTTATACTAATTTTATAGAATATGATGATGTAGTTCATTATGATGAAATAAAAGATTACGCTATTAATTCTGTTGTTACTTTAAAACCTTTATTTATTGATGAATCAATTATACCTGTTCCAACTTATTATTTAGCAATTGGATGGTATGCTAAATCATCAACAAGTGGATTAACTCAAACTATTATTGATAAATGGACTATTGATTTAAAGAGTTATTTAAAGACTGAAGGAGCAACTGATGAAAATCTTCAAGATGTTGTTATTACAGGATATGAAGGAGATGTTGCTACTGCTGGAAGTTTAATTAATAAAGATAAATATAACGATATATTAATTGGGTTTGGAAATAATATTGATTCTACTGGTGGAGTTAGTGTTGTTAATAAAGTTGGTGGTATTCAAATGGGTAATAAAGATAATAGATATATTGCTCAACTTAATGAAAAAGCATTAACAGTTAAAGTCTTTTCTTGGCTTCAAACTGAAGCTGGTAAAAATTCATTAAAGTAAGGAGGCAAATAATATGAAATTTAGATATAAATTAATAAAAGCATCTACAATTATTGGTTATGTTATTGCTTTCCTTTATTTGACATTAACAGCATTATTATTTTCGGTTAGTAATAATTTTTATTGGTTAACATTAGTTTTAGGAATTATTTCATTATTTAATTCATTATATTCTTCATATTTAAATCAATATATTAAAGAAGAAGAATTAACAGGAAAATTAAAAATAAAATTTTTAGTTAATACAATAATTAGTATTGTTTATCTTCCTAGTTTTGTATTAAATTTAATAGCTTATTTATCTAAAAATAAAGTAGATAAATATATAGAAGTTATTAATCCAGAATATAAAGAAGAAACAAAAGAAAAGCCTAAGAAAAAATGGTATCAAAAAGCTAATTTTATTGTTAGTTGTGTAGGTTTAGGTGTAGTTTTACTAGGTTCATTTGGTGGACAATTAGGTGAAACAAGTGGATATAGTGTTAAAGTAAAAGATTTTACATTAACTAAAGCTATGACAGAAGAATTTAATGCAGGTAGTGAAAACGCATTAAATGGAGTTAACGCTGTTATAGAATCAGATGCTTTATCATATAAAGTAACAGAATATAGACCTAAAAATGCATCAAACGAAAATCCTCTTCCTGTTATATTTGTTATGCCAGGATTTACAAGAACTAAAGCTACAATGAGTCAATATGCAATTGAATTATCAAAAAGAAATGCAGTTGTATATACATTAGATCCAGGGTGTCAAGGTGGTACAACTTATTCAGGATATGATGAAAATGGTGAGATGATATCTTCAACTGTTGGAGATAATGGATTAGATTATTTAGTTCAATATGTTTATAACAATACAGAAGAATTTTCATATATTGATAGAGATAGATTTGGAGCGGTAGGACATTCAGCAGGTGGCGGTAATGTTAATAGTTTAGCTGCTTTATTTGCGGGAAATACATACGAAGACTCTATTATTAAATCTGTTTATATCAGTGGTTATATTAAAGTAAGTGCAGCTAATAAATTTAAAAATTTAAGATGTAATGCTGCTATGAGTTATGCATATTATGATGAAGGTGCATTTAGATATCAAGGATCTACAAGTGCATTTGAAGTAATAGCTAAAAGATTTATTAATGAAGTAAATGGTAAAACATTAACTAATGAAGAAGCTATATTAGATTATGAATATGGTTCAATGAGTGATGGTACTTATAGAGTTATTCATAGAGAAGAAACAAACCATTGTTTCCAAATGTATGATACTCTTTCTATCGCTAATACATTAAATTTCTTTAGAAGAACATTATCATTAGAAACTAATTTAGAAGATACATCATTAACATGGATGGCTAAAGAAATTTGTACAGGATTTTCTTTAGTAGGTGGATTCTTATTCATCTTTGCTTTAGCAGGATTCTTACTTGATATTCTTCCTTTCTTTAAACACGCAAGAGAAGAAAGAGAAAAAAGAAAAGATTATGAATCACTTAAAAAAGTTCAATATAGCGGAAAAGATATTTCAATTGTTAAAAGAGAAGAAAATATTAAAAATGCTAAACCTAGAAAGAAAACAATGTTTGATAAATGTATTTTCTGGGCAACAATAGCATTAACTGCTATAATTGCATGTCTTGATTATATTCCATTAGCTAGACTTACAATGGATTGGTTTCAAGATGCTGCTAGCAATACATTTACATTCTATTTCCCAGCTAGAATGATGAATGCTGTTATGTTATGGGCAGTTGTAAATGGTTTATTAGGTTTAGTGTTATTATTTGGTGTAAAAGCTATTGAAAACTTAGTATATAAACTTACTAATAGAAATGAATATATATCTTGGTATAGATTTGAAGGATTAAAAATAAATTGGAAAGATTTATTAATGTCTATAGGATTTGCAATAGTATTATTCTTCTTATTCTATGGAGTAATTCAATTAATGTATACAATATTCCATCAAGATTTTAGATTTATGTTGATTAGTGCTGCTCCACTTAATAGTAGAATGCTTGTAACATTCTTAATATACTTTATTCCTTTCTTTGTATTCTATATATCTAACTCAATAAGAGTTAACTTATCTATGGCTACAGAAGGATGGAGTGAATGGAAAGTAATGTTACTTGGTGCTGTATCAAATAGTATTGGATTAGTTTTTATACTAGTTATCAATTACTTTGTATATTTTAAAACAGGCACAGTATTCTATGGATATTATGCTAGTGGAGATACAAGTGAAATGTGGTTATTTATCAATATGGTATTTGCATTAATTCCTATGATGTTTATATTACCAATTATTAATAGATATCTATATAAAAAGAGTGGAAATGTTTATTTTGGAGCAATATTAACATGTATGATATTTATCATGATGTCAATTAGTGCTTCAGTATCATATATTCCAATGTAAAAATGATTATTAAAAAGAAAAGAGGTTTTAAATTATGAGTGTTAAAGAAGAATCATTAAAAAAACATTATGAATGGAGAGGAAAGATTGAAACTAAAGCAAGAGTTGATGTTTCAAGTAATGAAGCATTAGCGTTAGCATATACTCCTGGAGTTGCTGAAGCTTGTTTAAAAATACATGAAAATGTCGATGAATCATTTAAATTAACAAGACGTTGGAACACAGTTCCTGTTATTACAGATGGCACAGCAGTTTTAGGCTTAGGTGATATTGGTCCAGAAGCTGGTATGCCTGTTATGGAAGGAAAATGCGCTTTATTTAAAGCTTTTGGTGATGTAGATGCTTTCCCAATTTGTATTAAAAGTAAAGATACAGAAGAAATCATTAAAACTATTAAATTAATTTCAGGTAGTTTTGGTGGTATTAATCTTGAAGATATATCAGCTCCTAGATGTTTTGAAATTGAAACAAGATTAAAAGAAGAGTTAAATATTCCAGTATTTCATGATGATCAACATGGTACAGCAATTGTTACTTTAGCTGCATTAATCAACGCTTTAAAGTTGGTTAATAAAAAGATTGAAGATATACATATTGTTGTTAATGGAGCAGGAGCAGCAGGAGTTGCTATTGCTAAATTATTATTATCTGCTGGAGCTAAAAATATTGTAGTATGTGATTCTAAAGGTATTATTTGTGAAGGTGATAGTAGACTTAATTCATCTAAACAAGAATTAGCTAAAGTTACTAATTTATCACATTTAAAAGGTGATTTATCATTAGCGATGAAAGGTGCAGATGTATTTGTTGGTGTTAGTGTAGCTAATTGTGTATCTAAAGATATGGTTAGATCAATGAATGAAAAACCTATCTTATTTACATGTGCTAACCCTATTCCTGAAATCGATCCAAAAGATGCAAAAGATGCAGGAGCATATATTATTGGTACTGGATCAAGTCAATATCCAAATCAAATTAATAACGTATTAGTATTTCCAGGTTTATTTAGAGGAGCAATTGATGCTAATGCTAGTGATGTAAATCTTGAAATGATGAAAGCAGCAAGTTTAGCAATAGCTTCTACTGTAAAAGAAGATGAATTAAAATTAGATTATATTCTTCCATATGCATTTGATAAAAAAGCTCATGAAAATGTTGCTAAAGCTGTAAAAGAAGCAGCTATTAAATCTGGTTGTGTAAGAAAATAATAATTAAAACTTTAAAAATTATAATAAGCACCTTTTGGTGCTTATTTTTTTAAAACATTTACATTTCACCGAATTTAAAAATTATTTATATATTTTTTAAGTCCACTATCAATATATTTTTTTCTAGGAATAGTAGTAAAT
>CAVDQJ010000002.1:0-2460 GCA_963611005.1 bacterium
GTTTACATCCATACCAAAAATAGGCTTAATATCGTATTTTTTACAAATATTATTAAATTCAGCTAAGCCATATAAAACATTTAAATCGGATATACCTAAATATTTAAAATTATTCTTTTTAGCGAATTTAACAAGATTTTCGATTTGTAAACTTGAATTTAAGAAAGTGTAACCTGTATATATATGAAGTGGAATATAATTCATCTTATTTTGAGTTTTTAATTACAACTTGATCTAAAGCTTCAATAAATTTAGGAAGTTCGGTTAAATCTTTGATTTGAGCTCCAGCAGCTTGAGCGTGACCTCCTCCTTTAAATTGAGCAGCAACATCATTAATTACGTAATTTCTTGATCTAATAGAAATTCTAAAACAAGGTTCAGTGATATCTTCAGTTATTGAACACCAAATATTAATTCCTTTATAAGAAGAGAAGAAGTTGACGTTTTCTTTTCCTTGTTCACAAGCTAAACCAAGACGAGTTAAATCTTCTTGAGTTAAAACATAATAACAAACACCATGTTCACTAACTTTATAGTTATTTAAAATAAATTTAATAACTTCTAAGTCTTCGATTTTCTTTTGATACATTAATTCGTAAATTTTAGTGATATTAATTCCAGTTTCTAATAATTCTTTAGCTACTTCAAAAGATAATGAAGAAGTAGAAGAATATTGGAATCTTCCTGAATCACCGACGATACCAATATAGAAATAATTAGCCATTAATTCATCGAATTTATATTTATCTTTCCAAGATAATAACATGCTTGCTACAAGTTCAGCAGCTGCACATTTTTCAATAGAAGTGATTTCATTATTAAATAATTTATCTGTTGCAGGGTGATGATCTAATTTGAATTTATAATCAGCTTTCATAAATCTAGGATCAGCGATACGTTTAAAATCACCAACATCAACAATAATTGCTAAAAAATCATTGTTAAACCAACTATCATCAACTTTATCGGTTTCAGGGAACAATCCTCTAGGAGTAAAAGTGATGTGGTTATCACCTAATACTTTAATGTCTTTATTAGGAAAATTAACTTTAAGCCAAGTTGCTAAACCGAATTGTGTACCTAATGCATCAAAATCAGGCATAATATGTCTAAAAACAGCGATTTTATCGTGTTTTAAAATTTGATTTAACAAATCTTTATATTCTTTTTTATATTTTTTTGCTTCTAAATTAATGTATGATACTTCCTTCATATTATTTACCTAATCCAATTTTATAAGCATCACGAGCAATCATGACTTCTTCATCGGTTGGGATAACAGCAACTTTAATCTTTGAATCTGGTTTAGAAATTAAAGATGTAGTTCCGTGAACTGTAGAATTTAATTTATAATCGATATCTAATCCTAATGCTTCTTCAACTCTATTTAAAACGATTTCTCTATATTCGTCAGCGTTTTCACCAATTCCAGCGCTGAAAATAATTAAATCGCATCCACCAAGTCTAACATAATATTGACCGATGAAATCAGCAACTCTTCTAGCCCAAAGTTTCATTGAAAGAATTGAATCTTTATCACCTTCTTTAGCTTTAGTAGCGATATCACGAGAATCATTACTGACTCCGCTAACACCTAATAAACCACTAGCTTTATTAAATTCTTGGAATACTGTTTCGTTATCTTTTCCACTCATTTTTAAAACTTGGTAATAAACTGATGGATCCATATCGCCAGTTCTTGAGTTCATCATAATTCCTCCAAGTGGAGTTAAACCCATACTTGTAGCAACACACTTTCCATTTCTAACAGCAGTGATAGAAGCGCCACTTCCTAAATGGCAAACAATAATTCTTGAATCTTTTTTATTGTTTAAGAAATCTTTTAATCCGACTTCACTTAAATATTGATGTGATGTACCATGAGCACCATATCTTCTAATCATATATTTCTCTGTATATTCTTTTGGGATTGCATATGTATAATCTTCAGGTTCCATAGTTTGATGGAAAGCTGTATCAAATACTGCAACAGCAGGAGTGTTAGGTAAAACTTGTTTAAAAGCTTTGTATCCTGTTAAATGAGCAGCATTATGAAGTGGAGCAAGTGGAATTAATGATTCAATCTTTGAATATGTGTCTTCATTAAATAAAGTAGATTTAGAAAAATAAGGACCACCTTGAACAACCCTATGTCCTGTTGCCTTAATTTCATCATAACTTTTAATAATATTTTCTTTTAATAATGCATCTAAAACAATTTTAACAGCAACACCATGATCTTTAACTGGTACAATTGTCTTATCTTTTTTATCATTATATTTTAATTGAAAAATACCGTCATCATGTCCGATACGTTCAACGATACCAGAACAAATAACCTTTTCTTCAGGCATTTCATAAAGTTTAAATTTTAAACTTGAAGAGCCGCAATTAACAGCCATAATTTTTGTCATAATAAAAACTCCTTAATATATTTATCATAATTATAAAATAAAAATC
>CAVDQJ010000003.1:0-18881 GCA_963611005.1 bacterium
GAAATTCTTAGATCCATCAATTAAATTATTTAATTCTTTAATTATATTGTTTTCTTCTTCTAATCTAACTTTAACATCATTTAATAATTTTTCAGTACTATCTTTATCTAATTTACCATATATTTCTTCAAGTTCTTTTTTATTATCATTTAATCTATATGTTAAATTCTTAATTTCTCTATTTTCTAAATATAAAGATTCTTTTTTATCTTCGATTTGTTTATCGATATCTTTATTAGCATCTTCACATAATTTAATTTCATTCTTATAAAATTCATCAATTTTATCGATCTTATCTTTATTTAAAACTATTGAATAACCATTATCTAATGTAATATTTCCATTAGCATAATCGCAAGGTAAAATATTCATAGCAGGAGATCCAATAAATGTAGCAACAAAAACATTACTTGGATTATTATAAATTTCTTTAGGTGTACCAATTTGTTGAACATAACCATCTTTTAATACGACGATTTTAGTAGCCATTGTCATAGCTTCAGTTTGATCATGAGTAACATAAATTGTTGTAGAACCAAGTTCTTCATGTAATTTAACAATTTCACTTCTCATTTGAACTCTAAGTTTAGCATCTAAGTTACTTAAAGGTTCATCCATTAAGAAAACTTTACTATTTCTTACAATTGCTCTTCCTAAAGCAACACGTTGACATTGACCACCAGATAAAGCTCTAGGTTTTCTATCTAAATATTGTTCGATTTCAAGAATTTTAGCAGCTCTATGAACTCTTGCATCAATTTCATCCTTTGGAACATGTCTCATCTTTAATCCAAAAGCTAAATTGTTATAAACTGTCATATGAGGATATAAAGCATAGCTTTGGAAAACCATTGATATATCTCTATCTTTTGGTTCTAATTCATTTGCATATACTCCATCGATATATAAATCACCACTTGTAATATCTTCTAAACCTGCAATCATTCTTAAAGTTGTAGATTTACCACATCCAGAAGGACCAACAAAAACAATAAAATCATGTTTTTTAATCTCTAATGAAAAATCAAAAACAGCTTGAACTCTATTTGAATAAATCTTGTTAATATGTTGAAGAGAAATATAAGAATCTTTAGGAGCTATTTTAGCTTCTTTTTTATGAGCTTTTTCATATTTCATCATCTCTTTATAAACTTCTTCTCTTTTCTTTTCTAATTCTTTATCTTCAGCTTCTTTTCTTTTCGTTTCTTCTTTAAGTTCAGCTTTCTTTTTAGCTTTTAATTCTTTTTCTTCATTAGTTAAGGCCATAATATTCTCCTTTATAATTAATTTATTTTTGATACCATCTTACATAATCTACACGCATTTCAGCAGGTAAATCACTATCAATTGGAGTTCTATATCCATCAAAATGTCCACCACAAGCCATATTGAATAATATATGGAAATTAGTGTCAAATGGTTTTGTAGTTGATGTAGAACTTCCTGTAATCGACCAAGTCGATACAGTTAAGAAATTGTTATCATCTACATACCATCTAAATTCATCTTCATCCCATTCAACTGCATATATATGATAATCTGTAATTTGTTCATTATCAGGTAAATAATTTGTAGCAGTGTCATAATGATGACCTCCATTTTCAGTAGCATAATGTAAAGCACCACTAGATTCATAAATCAATCTACCTTTTGCTTCCATAATATCTATTTCACCACTATTTGGCCAACTACCATAAGTTGAACTATCAGGTAATAACCAGAAAGCAGGCCATAAACCTTGTCCTTTTGGAAGTTTTATTTTTGCTTCTACTCTTCCATAAGTTTTAGCTACTTTTCCATTTGTTCTAATACGAGCACTTGTGTATTTATATCCATTATAATCTTCTCTTTTAGCAGTAATAATTAAATTACCATCACTTACAGAAACATTCTCTTTTCTATAATATTGTTGCTCACTATTACCCCATCCAGGATTACCATATAAATCACCATTTCCGATTTGATAATTCCAATAATTTTCATTTAAACTATTTCCATTAAAATCATCTTCCCATACTAATTGATAACCATGAACTGAAGCAGTACATGTAACTGTAATTGAAGCAGTTTTATTTCTATTTTCATTAGATGCAGCAGTAATAACAGCACTTCCTTCTTTAATTCCTTTAATAACACCTTTAGTTGTTACTGAAATAGTAGAAGGATCACTACTTTTCCACCACACTGAAGAATCTGAATTATAATTTAAAACAGTAGCTTTTAATTGATGTTCTTCATCTACTCCAATTGTAGAAATAATAGTGTTTTCATCTATATTTACTACTATTTCTTTTGAAGTGTTTTCTTTAACATTTAATGTAAATTCATCATATTTATTACTATTAGAAACACTTGTTGCTCTAATTGTTGTTTGACCAACTTTTTTAGCTTTTAATATACCATTATTGTCAATTGTAGCAATACTAGTATCGCTACTAGAATAATTAACACCAGCATTATCTATATCATTTTTTATAGTAGTATTAACTTGTCTATTTTCACCAATAAAAATTGAATCAATTTTATTAGTTATAGTAACTGATATATTTTCATAAGGATCTACTTCTTTTACTGTAATAGTTAAGCCAACAGATTTAGTATCATCTTCTTCACTTATTGCGTAGATCATACCATTTCCTGGAGCAATACCTTCTATAACTCCATCCGAAGAAATAGTAACAATATTAGTATTCTTACTTTCCCAAATAATATTTTGATTATCAGTATTTAAGCAACTTGCTTCAAGTTTAAAATTTTCTCCGACACTAATAGTATTGTTAATAGGTAAAGTAGAAATAAATACTTCGATTTCTTTGTTGTTTAAAGAACCTACATTACAACTTGATAATGATAATGCAATTAATGATGTTGATAATAATGTAACGAATCTTTTCATAACTATTTAATAATACAAACGACTTTAGAAATCTCACCATTTCTAACCTTATTTGCTAACTCTCCTTTAACTTCTTTATATAATTTACCTTCAATTTCATATTGAATTTCTTTAGCTTCATAAGCATTAATATTATTTTCATTAACTATTTCTACAGTTAATTTATCAAATAACTTAATACTAGCTTTACCGTCTTTAAAGAATTCTTTAGATAATACTGGTTTAATATTTAATTTTAATTCATTGTTATCTACTACAAATAAATCTTTGCCAATAAACATTGTAAATAACATATCCAAGAATTCTGCATTAGCTCCAGTTAATCTAGCAAAGTACCCTTTACCCCATAATTTCTTATCTGGATTACAAGTAGGAACTATAAAACTTGAATTTTCAATAGGACTTCTTTTATATACTTCTGGATTCATAAAACATACTAAATTATGTTTAATTTCGTCATAATATTCTTCATATAAACCATCTTTTAATAAACCTAATAAATATTTATAAGTCATATGTAAGAAATCACATTCTCTTTCAAGCCAACCTTTTGTAAAAGCATGGACTCTACCAATTTCAAAAGGAGCATCATCAATAGGAGCACATGTTTTATAAATCTTTAATTTTTTATCATATACACCTGTTTCTTTAATCTTTAAATATTCTTTTTTATCAGCAAAATCTTTACCTAATTTATAACTTCTTGCACTAGCTTCTAAGAATAATGGAATCTTAACTAATTCAAATGATTTTGCTTTTACGACTTTATAACCTAAATGATTAACTTTGTTTGTTAATTCATATTTATTGACTTTATAAACTAAATAACTTGGTAAAACTCCATCAAATAATTCTTTAGCTTTTTTAATACCTTTAGAAAGAATATCTTTCATTTTATTTAATAAAGAATAGACATTAGTTAAATCTACATCGACTAATTCTCCATTAACATTATAATGAGCTTCTTTTCTTAATGTTTCTCTAGCTGTAGTAACATTATCCCAATATGTAAATGAATCTTCTTTATTAGCTAATAATAAATCAACATGTTTATTTACTTCATTAAATAATTCGTCTTGTTCTTTTAATAATGAAATTGAGCTAACATTTACATATGTTTTTTCGTCTAATAAGAAATCAACGAGTCTTAATAATTCAACTGTTTCACTCATTCCACTAGCAAACATTCCTGGAAGACCATTCATAGCATCATTCCATCCAGGTTTTTCACATTCCATTTCAATACCCATTTGTTGGTTATCTAATGTTGAGAATTTAACTAAGATTAAATTAAATATCTTAGTTAATAAATTTGTAGTGATTTCCTTATTGTTTTTATCTTTTAACCAATATGTTTTAGTAATATCTAAATTATATTTTTCACATTCATCTTTTAATTTCTTTAAATCAATTGCACCATATTGTCTAATAGTTCCTTCTTTTACAAAAGAATATTTTTCACTTCTTGGTTCAACATAAACTAAAGAATAGAAATATTTATATCCATCTTCTAATAATAAATCATTAATCTTATCCGGATAGATACTTCTATAATTTTCAAGTAAATCAACTAAATATGTCCAGTGATCAACCCAATAACCTTCTGCAAAATTAGCTTTAGTATGTTGAGTAGAATTATTAATAATATCTTCAAATACTCTATCTAAACAGCATTCACAAATAACACTCTTTAAATGAGCATATAATTCAGAAGGATAATAACCTTGTTTAAGTTTTTCAATATATTCTTTTTCTAAACATTCTTCACTATATCCTTCATTTAAAGTAAAGTAATTTGGAGCTACATTTAATGGATTTTGTCCATCAACTTGAATTAAATTAAAGAATGTTTTGATATTATAATCCTTTACAAAAGGATATAAATATAAATCACTTCTTCTATTTTGAAGAACATCTCTAAAATTACCTGGACCTGATGAATAATAATTTGAAGGAATTTGGAATGAGTTATAATCTCTTTCCATATCACCATGTTTTCTTGAATAAACATAATATGTATTATTTCCATCGTTAGTTAAACTAATTGGAAAACCACCTCTTAATGAGTTATCTAATAATGATTGTTTAGCATATAAATCAAAAATAGGTAAATTAGTTTTTACTTCAATTGGAGATAATAAATCATCGATTAATTTTTCAGTTTCTTTAATCATTAAATCAATATCTTTAGTAGTAATTTCTCCTAAAGATTCGTTAAATTCATCTTGAGAATCAAAGTATCCAAAAACTGAATAAATACATGTTTTCTCATCTCTTTTTAATGTTTTTTCACTTAAAGAGAATGCACATGGTAATTTATTTTCAGTTTGTTGTTCTTCTTTTACTAATGAAGAAATATCTTTATTAATAAAATTTAATGGTTTAATTAATGAATCATCTTCATCAAAGATATCATATAAATCTACAACATTACTTAATCTATTATTATTTTCATCAATTGAAACAAAAGCATTACCATCTTTAACTTCACTAACAATTGAACAATCTCCAGTAGATGTTTTAAATTTAACAAAAGGCATCTTTTCATTTAAACCAAATACTTGGCAATATGCTGCCATTAAAGAAACTAATTCTTTATAGCAGAAATTTGATAATCCATGAGGGAAAAAGATAGGTAATCCATCACAGATTTCAAATTTATTATCACCATCTAATTTAGATGTTAATTCAACCTTTCTAATAAGTCCTGCATAATCTCTATTAGAAACTGTAGAATATGTTACTTTAATAACATATTCATCTGTTTCTTCTACTAAAGAAATATTAGAAGGATTAATTATCATTTTTGTATTATTTGAATCTTCTTTAAATGCTTCTTTATATTTTCCATTTATCTTAATAAATGTTCTAAATGATTTTAAAGCTATATTTTGATAACATAAATTAGCACTATCAAAAGGTGTAATAGGTGTTTCTTTATTGTTAACACCAAATCCACCCATCGCTTGACCTCTATTATTATAGAAAGCCCATAATGGTTTTCCTTTTACTCCAGCAACAGCAGGAAGAAATGAAGAAAATAAAGAAGCGTGAAGATAGTCTTCAACTATAAAACTATTTCCATCAAAATAATATTTAACCATAAATATATACCTTTCTAACCTATTTTGAAACTGTAGGATATATGGCTTTAATATTAGGAATTTTATTATTTGTAATATTCCAAATATCACTATTATAAGCACTATATAATGATGAATCTTTTAATTCATCAACTGTTTTTGTATAGCATTCACTAAGGCTTCCCATATCGGAATCACCACTTGCAGCTTTGTTAGCTGCTAAATGAGTTTGACCAAAATCTACAGCTCTTTTTGTGCCATTAAAAGGAGTTACATCATAACTTAATGAATAAGAATTAGATACACTTCCCCAACATTTTCCAACACCACTATAAACACCATTAGTATTATGTCCATTTGAATCAGTTAATTTTTGTGTAGAACCAGTTTTTACTTTATCTGCTCCCCAGAATGTCCAATATGGATCTGAATCATTTTCATGTTCTCCACCTGTAGCAGTTTGTCCAACATATTCATCACTCCAGTCAACATATTGACCAGTAATAGTTGCTCTTGCTGTTGAAATAACATTATTAATAACACCACTTCCTGCACAAATACCAACGATTCCACCAACATTACAATCATCATCCCAGAAATGAGTAGAAATATTAACTTTACCACCATCAACAACGCAATTTTCAATAGTACCAGAACAGTTACCTGCAATAATTCCACCAATTGTTCTAGCATTAACTTGACAATCTTTAAATACTACATTTCTAACAATTCCACTTGATCCGATTATTTGGAAAATACCAATATTATCACCGCTTTGATGAGCAGGACTTGTAAATGAATAATTACCATTATAATTTGGTTTATTGCTTGTAGCATCACTAGAATAATTTACTTTAGCGTTTTTAACTGTATAACCATTACCATCTAAAATACCATGAAAATATGAATTCTTTAAATCTGTTTCAGTATAGAAATAACCTAAAGGTTCAAAATTAGAAATTGTAGATAAATCAATATCATTTCCTAAAACATATACGCCAGTTAAGTTATTATTAATATCTTGAAATTCTTGAGCTGTAGTAATAACTTTTGTACAAATCATGATTGAAATACTATATGTTTTCTCACTTGTTTTTACTGTTAAAGTTTTTTCTCCAGCAGGAATTGTTTTAACTTCATCACCTTTAAGATTTAAAATTCCATCATTATATGAATATGTAGAAAGATTAACTCTACCACATTTAATTGATGTAATACTTCCTTTAATTTCGGTTTTAACACTTAAAACATCACTAGGATTACTTAAATCAAAAACAGGAGTTTTTGTATAGATTGTATCACTAGTTGCTAAGCCACTACCTCCACAACCAGTTAAACCACTTAAACTCATTAAAGATAAAATACCTAATAAAATAATATGTTTTTTCATATACATAAACTCCTTATTTCAATTATTTATAAATTTTTTAATGTAGGCATTTGATTATCAACAAGATTCCATAAATTACTATTTAATGTTGAATATTCGCTTGCCTCTGTATTACTAAATACTAAACCTGTAACACAATCCTCTTGTACTGTAATAGGTCCACCCCATTCCCAAGCACTACCAAATGTTGCAGCAGCAGTTTGATTTGTGTAAATACCTTTAACAGTAAAGGTTTGAGCAGGTGCTGTTCCACCACCAGCAGGATAAGCAGTAATAGCCATAACTCCACCTTGACCCTCTCCAGTTACGCTAACAACGTTATTAGCAACTTTGCCAGTTTCATTTAATACACCACAAATTGCTCCAACAAATGGGAACCATGAATCACTTCCTTGATTATAGTTACTTGTAGCTTCAATAGAACAATTTGTAACAGTACCAGGTAATGTATTACATAATAAACCTGAGCCCCATCCAATACCTTCTTTATTAAATGTACCAACTAAATGAAGATTTCTAACAGTTCCTGTAATTGTAAAGAATAATCCTGTATTTGGATAATATCCATCAGAAAGATTACCAACTACTTCAAAATTAGAAACTGTATATCCTCTACCATCTAATGTACCTGATAATTTATTTTGCAATGAACTACCATTAACTTTTAAACCACCTAAATCGATATCTGCAGTTAAACAATATTTTTCTTTAGCGTCAACTGAACTTTTTAAGAATGTTGATTTAAATTGTTCAGCTGTAGAAATCTCTGTATATCCAGTTGAATAGTTATCTTTAAAATATAAAGATACACTAGTTACTAATGGGGTTTGACCAACTTGAACAGTTAATGTAACAATTTCATCACCAACTGAACTAGCTGAAATTGTAGTAGTTTCTTTTTTAGGAGACTCTATAACTCCTAATTCATTACTTGTTTCCCATTTATAAGTTAATACCTTATTTTTAGGATTATATACATTTGCTTTTAAAGTAATAGATTCACCAACTGAAGCAATAGTTTTACTAACTTCAATTGATAAACTAGGTTCAGTAGAAGGAGTTACAATGAAATCAAATTCTTTATAAACTGATGTGTCTCCAATTAAAGTAGCTTTAATTTTACATGAACCAGCACTAACAGCTGTTACTAAACCATCTTGATCAACTGTAGCAATATTTTCATCACTACTACTCCATGATACACCTTCTCTTGTATTATCATTTTTAACTGTTGCAGTTAATAAAACAGTAGAACCAACTTCAGCACTATTTAATCCTGTAATTGTGATTTTATCATTATCTACAGGTACAACTGTTCCACCTTCTCCACAACTAGTTAATCCTGTTAACATACTAAAGCATACTAATGCAGATGCTAATAATATTTTTCTTGTTTTCATATCTTTTCTCCTTCTTTTATATAAAGGATTTAGCAAAAACTATGCTAAATCCTTATTCTTTTATTTAATTAAGCAGCTGTTGTTGTTTGAGCAACGTAACTTGTACCGCTATAATTAACAACTACTCTATAACCGTTTCCAGCACCATCCGAAATCTTGACATAGATTGTTGTTGTCCATCCAGTAACTGGAGCCATATTACATGTTGAGTAAATTCTAAAATATTTATCACCAAAATTATAATCAGACATTAATGATGTTGCTGTAGCACCAGTACTTACACCAGCATCATTCTTCATATCTACTTCTGTGCTAATAACTGAATAATTATTAAAATTATCATTTGTCATTCCTAATGCATCTGTAGATACCCAAATCCAAGCACCAGCACCATCAAATCTAGTATCGCTAGCTCCGCTTGATAATGCATAAACATCAGTATAAGATGTTGGTTCTGTAGCTGGAGTAGCATCATCCCATTTTGATCCAGTAAATGATGTTGTTTTTTCATAAACATCTTCACCATGTGTCATTGTGATTTTAACAGATGTAGTAAAGTCTGCTCCAGGTCCTCTATCTAATAAGATATAAAGTCTAACAGTATTTGTTCCGTAGTCATCAAATTGATAATTTGTAACTGTAACAGCCCAATCATTACCACCACCATCTTTACATGAAACTTCAGCAGCAACTGTGAAATCTGAAGCATTAGCACCAGTAATACCAAGTTCACTATTATCTAAATAAATCCAAATACCAGCACCTTCAACCTTTGTTGGTTGATTACCTTTTTCAATAATAGGAAGTTCTTTTGTAGTAATAGTTTGACCTTGTAATTTTACAGTAACATTATTAGTTCCTTCTTTAATTGTGAATTTATATGTATCGCCACTCTTAATAGAAATATTATTAACAAGAACATCTTCTACTGTTCCAGTTTCATCTTCTAATGCAACTGTAACTTCTGTTCCAACAGCATATTTTGTATTTAATGAAGCTTCTTCTTCACCAATCATATAACTTAATGTTACTCCAGTTGGTAAATCACCTTCTGTAATTGTTCCTTTAGCAACATATTCTTCAAAGGAATAATCTTTAATTTCTAATATTGCTGTTCCTAATCGAGATAATTGCATAATCAATGTAGCTGCAGCGCTTTGTGTAAAATCAACTTCAACATCATTGTCACCAACAGCAAGATTAATAGTTTGATCATTAATAATAATAGAACCAGCTACATTTGAATTAAGAGTACATTTAAATGTATATTTTGTTCCAACTTGTAATGAACTATTCTTATAGAAAATTTGAACTAACCATGGTTGATATGCATTTGTTTCAATATAATCTAAATGAACTGTATTTTCTTTTGTTACATACCCTTCATTAACTGAGTGTCCGCCTTCTTTTTGATACCAATAAGACCATGTATCAGCAACAAGTTGTTCTTGTGTAGCATAAGGCATTAAAGTAGCACCTTCAGGAAGAGCGTCTGTATCTTCAGTATATGTTAAATCAGAAATATCAAGTACAGCTGTTCCTAATAAAGAACATTGTAATGAGAATGATGTTCCGCCTTTTGTTTGATGATTATAAGTAATTTCAACATCATTATCACCAGCGACTAAATCAATTGTAGAACCGTTTAAAGTAATTTGACCAGCAACTGAAGATGTAATTTTAGCTGTAATCTTATATTTTCCAGCTTCTAAAGTACTATCTTTAAAGAACATTTGATGGTGCCAATTTGTCTTAGTATCCATAACGTTACTAAAATCATAGTGAATTGTCCCGCCTTCTGTTATATAAGCATTATTAACTGTACAAGCAACTTCCCAATTAGCATACCAATATGACCATGTATCTACTGCTAAATCATTTTCAGCACAAAATTCGATTCTTGTAGCTCCTGCAGGAATAGAATTTTGTAATTCAACAACAATTATTGAATTGCTCTTTGGCATTTTAAATGTATAGTTTCCTTCTGCATCAGCAGTAAGAGCAGTATCACCAACTTTAACTGATTTAACTTCTTTTCCAGTTGCATTTACTGTAACTTTAAATGAAACATCACTTCCTGCTGCATAACCATTTGCATCTAATCCTGTGATTGTATAATCATCACTAGAAGCATATGTGACTGTATATTTTGCTTCTGCTTTAATTGTAACAACAATAGTTAAATTTTCAGATGCCATTTTAAATGTATAAGATCCGTCTTCTTCAGGTTCAAGAGTTGCTCCACCTACTACAACTGAAACAAGTTCATAACCAGCATCTACAGTGACTGTAAATGTAACATCATCACCTGCTTCATATGAAGATGCAAGTCCTGCTACTGTAAAATGTTCTCCTTCTGTAACTGAAACTGTATATGTTGATGGAGTTGGTGTAGGAGTTGCTGTTACTTTAAATGTAGCAACTACTTTATTTTCTCCTTCAACTAAAACAAATGATTTAGATGCTTTGATATCTGTTCCATTATGTGTTAAAGTATCTAATTCATAACCACTATTAGGTGTAACAGTTAATGTGATTGTTTCGCCAACTTCTCCACTATTTTTACTAGCTACAACAGTACCATGATTATCAGTAGAAACAGCTACTGTTCCAGTTTTCTTTGTTTCTTGTGTTGAGTTACAAGATGTAATTGTACTTACTCCTCCAAGTATTAAGCAACTTGCTAAAGCAACTACAGGTATAATTTTTCTTTTCATTTCTTTTCCTCCTATATTATTTTTTTAAGAAATGTATTTAATAAGCTAAACGCTTTATTAACCTTTTAATCCACCAACAGATGTATTTTCCATAATTGTTTTTTGGAAACATAAAAATACAATAAGTATTGGTAGTAATGTAAGAATAATAGTTGCAAAAAGCATAGTGTAATTTGCTTTTTGAACCATAGTATCAGATAAGTATTTTAAACCTACTGCAATTGTAGGCATCTTTGGTAAATAGATAGATGGAGTTAAATAATCATTCCATAAACCAATTAATTGAATAACAGAGATAGCAACAATTGGTCCTTTTGCCATAGGGATAATGATTTGGAAGAAAATTCTAAAATCACTAGCTCCATCGATTCTAGCAGCTTCAACATATGTCCAACTTAACGATTTAAAGAAACTATATAAAAGCATGAAATTCATACCAAATCCACCTGAATAAAGGAAGATACAACCAATAATAGTTCCATCAAGTCCCATAGCTTTCATAAGTTGAATTTGAGATGGTAAAGATCCAACAATAGGAACAATTAAACTAAAAATAACTACACCCCAAATAATACTTCTTCCTGGGAATTTATATTTAGCTAAAACATAAGCAGCACAACTTGATGTAAAGATAGTAACAACTGTACCAAGTCCAGCAATAATAACTGACATACCTAACATTTGGAAAATTGTAAAGTTATGAGTAGAAGCATCTTTAAATGTAAATGCATTAATAAAGTTATCGAATGTCCATGTTTTAGGTAATCCAATATAATTTGATGAATATTCTCCAGCATCTTTAAATGAATTAACTAATACCCATAAAAATGGAAATATAAATGAAACAGCAAATAATACAAAAATAGCAAACATTATAATGAATAATGCTTTTTCTCCACCATGACGTTTATATAAAATATCATGTTTTCTATAGTAATTTTCTTGTCTATAGTTTTCTTGTTTCTTTTTAAAATGTTTCTTAAATATATTCATATTAGTAATTTACATCCTTAAAACATCTATTTAATAAACTTCTAGTTCCTACGATAATTGGAGCACCAATTAAAGAACAGAATAAACCTAATGTAGCAGGAACATTAACTCCAGCTCCTTGAGATTGTTGATATATTTGAAGTCCGATTGTCATAGTATCATTTGTACCACTTGTTAAGAAGAATGGTTGAAGATATACACTAAACATACTCATCATACCTAAAACAAATAAAGTTGTAATTGTAGGCCATGTTAGTGGTATAACAATATGGAAAAACTCTTTAAGAGGAGGTACTCCATCCATTTTAACTGATTCAAGTATTTCTCTAGGAATTCTACTCATACCAGCAGTTAATAAAATAACATCATAACCAATACCTGCCCAAATACAGAAGAAATAAACAGCCCATCTAGCGTTATCTCCAATAAACATATCAGCAGTACTGATTCCAAATAAATTTAAAAATGAACTCATTACTCCACCATTAGAATCAAAACTTAATTTAAATACTAATGTTAAAACAATTAATGGAATAATAGATGGTAAATAGAAAATAACTTTAAAGAAACCTGCTCCATATATCTTTTTAAATATAAAATATGAAAAGAATAATGCGATTGGTAAAGTTATAAAACATGAAACAATAATGTATAAAAATGATGTTAAAAACATATTTTGAGTTGATTCAAGTTTAAATGAATCAAACAATGTTTCATAGTTATAGAATAATTGATCCCATCCAACAAATTGTAATTTATTTCTTACAGGATATTGAAATGTTAAAAGAATAGAATTGATATTAACACCAAACCACATAATTAAGAATTGAAGAACTGGATAAGCAAGCATTACTAAAACAAAGATAGTGCTTCCTTTAATCCACTTCTTTTTTCTTTTAACATTTGGTACTATGTCATCTCTTCTTTGTGCAAATTTCATATGTAAATGTTAATTATTTTAATTTAATTAGTCCTTTAAACCTGCGTTTCTTACCCATGTATTCCAACCTTTTTTAGCTTGTTCATAAATTTCTTTACCAACTTTTTCAGGTGTATTATCAGCAGGTTTACTACATGCATTTTGATAATAATATTTATTTTGAAGCCATGGCATAACTGTATCAGTATTCCAATAAGTAATGTCGTTATCAGATAATAAATTAAAGTTTTTACATTCTGTTAATAATGAATAGATTGATTTTGTATATGTATCATCTGCAGTTAATTCAAGATCGATATCACTATAATCAAATGCAAAGAAAGCACCTTCAGATTTCTTAACAAATGTTTTACATGCTTCATATGTAGCTAAATATCTTAAGAAGTCTTTAGCTTTATCAACACTTGGAGAATTACTTGGAACGATGATTGAATCACCAAAACCAACATTATAGTTATAATAATTTGAAGAACTTGCTTTAGCTTTAGGAGTCTTCATCATTTTGATTTTAAATCCTAAATCACTCTTTTTAGCATTTTTAATTTCGTATTGTGCCCATTGTCCATAAGGAATCATAGCAGCTTTTCCTGAATAGAAAGCTGATTGAGCAGATAATAAATTACCTGAGTAAGCATTATCAATTGAATTATGATTTGTACTAGTAGCAACTAATTTATACCACATATTATATGCTTCAATAAATTCTTTATTCCATGTAGAAGGATTATACATTTCATAACCAGTTGAATATTTTCCATCTTCACCTTTATATTTAAGAATAGTATCCATCTTAGTTTCACCAGCTAATTCATACCACCAAGGGAAAACTAAATAATCCCAATAATATTGTCTATCTGCACCTGACCAAGCAAATGGAGAATAAGTTTCACCTCTATCTCCTCCTGGAATTTCAGTTTCAGAAATTGTTTTACATAATGTAACTAATTCATCATAAGTTGTAGGAATAGTCCAACCATTTTGTTCAAATAAATCAACATTATAAACTAATCCACCAGCACCTTGAGTATAGCAAACCTTATAGTAGTGTTCACTTCCATCTTCTCCAGTTGTTTTACTATTTTTAACAGCACCAGAAATCAATCTTTGTTCAAAAGTTTTATTAGTTCCTTCAACTGTACTAGCATATAAATCATCAAGATTAGCTAACCATCCACTAGCTGCGTAGCTCTTCCAGTTAATACTATGTGACATAAAAATATCATAATCACTACCATCTCTTAATTGCGATTCAAGTCTATCAAGAACTGATGAATCCATAGAAACATTAACTTTAATTCCAGTATCTTTTTCATAATCACTAGCAATTTGGTCGATCCATTCTCTACCATAACCACCATCATAAACACAAACATATAATTCATCAGTAGTTGTTCTTTGTGAAGATCCACAAGAAGCAAGACCACCGACTGATAAAGCTAAAACAAATGCAGAAGCTAAAATTAATTTCTTTTTCATATTGATTTCTCCTAGTTAGGAAACCGATTTCCTAAACACTTTATATATAATATAACAAATCTTTAAAATCATATCAAGAAAAAATGTAAGCGCTTTCTAAAAATCAACATTCTCTATTGAAAAAATGTTGTTTATATGTTAGTTTTTAATTAGGAAATCGCTTTCCTAAAATGAGGTTATTCATATGAAAAAAATAAATTACTTATATTTAACACCTGTATTAGTTTTATCTTTGACTGGTTGTGGGAATGTTCAACCTACTAAAAAGACTGATTATACACCTGATACTGATCCTACTTATTATTCAAAAGTTGAAGAAAGAAATTCGTTTGACACAACAAATAGTATAAATATTAACGAATCTTTTACAAATGGTATTAGCGATAATAAATTCTACTCAATCGATGGTGTTTGGGATGCAGGAAGTACTCAACCTCATAACGGAGTCAGAAGTAGAAATTTATTTTATACAACTGATGAAGATAATAATAAATTATTAGCAATTAAAGGTAGAGGTAGATATAACGAAGAAGATGCTGCTACAAAAAATAAGCCAGAAGGTGCTGTTTTAATTACAAAAGATCATCTTAGACCTGGAAGATTTGAAATCACTATGGCTTCTTTCCCTAGATTTGGTGGATGTAGTGCATTTTGGACATATTGTTCTACTACTGGAAATGAAGCTACTTCTCAAAATGAAATTGATATAGAAATCGGTGGAGGTGGTCAATACACTAATGAATGGTGTACAACTTGGACAACTCACACTACTAAAGAAACTAAAAATATGTCTTTAGAAGATCAATTACATTTTAATGATGGTAAAATGCATAAATACACATTCGACTGGTATACAGATTATGAAGGAACAGGCGAAAAAAGAATAGATTGGTTTGTTGATGGAGTATTTGTTACTTCAATTACTGGAGCTGCAGTACCAGAACATGAAATGCCTCTTTGGATAGGTTTATGGCTTCCTAGTTGGGCTGGAGATTCATTATTTGATACCGATTATATGTTAATTAAAAATATCAGTTATACTGCTTTTGATGAGAATCAATTTGTAGAAAATTGTAGATCATATACTTCTTATACAAAAACAGTACCATCTACATTAAATATTCAAACAATTGATTATTCTACTATTAAAAATATAAACAAATTCTCTAATCCTAATTTCACTAAAACTACAGAATACGCAGCTAATAACTATTATGGATGGCAAATAAATACAAAAGATAGTAAAGGAACATTTGCTTTTAGCGAAGAAGGATCAACAAGTTCATCTAAAGCTCTTGAATTAACAGCTTCTAGCGATACATCAAGTAAATATCACGGAGAATATGTTTCTCAAAATTTAGGTGGAGCTTATGAAGGATATCAATATCAATTAACTATTGATGCAAAATTAAAAGATTCTTCATCTGCTGGTAATATTGAAATTTATTACTTAGATGGAGGAAATACTAAACTTAAAAAAGATACAATTAAAATTGAAACTACAAACTTTGTTTCATATAACAAATATATTACAATGCCTAAAAACGCTGCTAATTTACGTATAGATTTAACAAGCGAAGATGGAACAGTATGTTATTCTAATGCTTCCTTAACTTATCAAGGAAATGATTAATTAACATTAATTTTAATTTCTTTATTTAATATTGGAGAAGAGATTTTAACAATACCTTCTCCTTTTTTATTTAAACTTCTAATGTACATAGAAACTTGACCACCAACTAAAGTGAATTGATTAGGTCCCATTAATTCAATAGGTCCTTCTACTTCTACATTAATAGGCATAAAAGAATAATTTAATACATGATCATATTCATCGATATGTTTTAAAGAAATTCTAACCATATCATATGTTTCTTCATTAACTAATTCATCTTTAGACATTTCAATATCTAAAGTAGATTTAAATGATGGACCAAATTTTTCAGTTTTTACTAATTTACCATCTTTATATCCTCTAAATTCATATGTTTTTGCTACACTTCCCCAGCTAGAAACATAAGCATTAAATAGATCTACTAAATCAGAATATTTAAGATGATATTTTAAAACTATTGTCCCTACTTTTAATTTATCATTCATCGACATATTATTTAAACCAACTAAAGAGACTTTAGATAATAATTTTGCTAATTTCTTTTGATCTTTTTTAGAGAATCTAGCATCTATAAAAGTTTCTCCAATTAAATCATCAACTTTGATTAATGGATGCTTCATATTTTTAAAATCACTATGTTTTCCTGTGTATTTTTTAACAAACAATCCATTTTTATATAACTCAATGTAATCTAAATTAGTAGCTACATATATACTTCTATAAATAGATTCATCAAAATCACCTTGATTAAAAGAACATAAAACTTTCATTACAGGAATACTATCTTGTTGAGATTGATAAATATATGAAGCATATTTTCTATTTCTAAATATATCAAAAACACCATGATAACAAATTCTATCACCACTACCAAAATCTTTATGAGTGTTATAATCAAATGCACACCATCCAATAATAGCACTAATTTCATTATATTTATTAGCATCATTAATAACTAATGCATGGCGTAATGCATGTTCAATTCTTCTTTGTTCTCCATCATAAGATTTAGTAGGGAAAGTATGTCCAATACATTCACTAACAATATATGGTTTATCGCCTTTTTTAATAGTTTTTGGTTTATCTAATCCATGAGATAAATTACCACAATTAAAATCATTATAAGCATAAATATCCTCTAAAAGCTCACTGTTTTTAAAAAATCTTACACCTAATGTTTGTCTATAAGGATCTAAATCATGAGCTATTTTATTACTCTTTTCATATAATTCATGATCATCTTGAGATTCATCAACTCTTACTCCATGAGCAATAACTGAAGGGTGATTAAAATCTTCTTTAATCATGCTATAAACATTGGTTAAATGTTGTTCTCTCCATATTGAATCTTTAGATAAATATTGCCATCCAGGAATTTCATCTAACACTAATAAACCTATTTCATCACATCTTGTTAAAAATTCTTCATCTTGAGGATAATGTGAAGTTCTAACTAAATTTACACCAGCTTCATATTTTAAAATATTAGCATCATCAATTTGAAGCGCTTTACTAGCAGCGTATCCAATATAAGGATAAGATTGATGTCTATTTAAACCGATTAATTTAACTCTTTTACCATTTAAATAAAAACCATCCTTTTTAAATTGAGCAGTTCTAAAACCAAATTTAGTTTCATAAACATCTACTCCACCATTTTCATAATAAACTCTACTAATTAATCTATATAAATTAGGTTCATCAAGCGACCATAATTTAGGATTTTCTATATCAAATTCATTCTCTTCTGTATGTTTAATTAATTCATTTCCATACATAATATCATGTACAATTGAAAGATGTTTTTCTGGTTGACTAGTTAAATCTTTAATAACTACATGTCCATTTTTATCAGCATATACTAAGGATTTAACAATAAAATTACTATCAACATGACTTACTAATTCTACACCTCTATATATACCACCAAAAGTCATATAATCTACAACATTTCCAAATGGGGGAACTAAATGATTTTCTTTTGTAGATAAAATAACAACTAAATAATTATCTTTTTCTTTAATAAATTTTGAAACATCAATTTCAACAGGTATATAACCTGAAACAAATTCACCTAAACAATTATTATTTAAATATATTTTTGCATCTACCATAAATGCATTAAATCTTAATATCCATGTGAAATTCCTATTAAATTCATCTACATCAAATCTTTTAAAATAAGTAAATACACCTTGATAATCTAACTCAGTAAAGTTATTATAAGGCAATAATTTTACAGTATGTGGAATGTCTATTTCTTTAGCATCTTCAGGGATATCATTTAAATAATTATCATTATAACCCTCGATAAAATACCAAGAATAATTTAATTGTTGTTTCATATTTATGCACCTCAATTTTATTATAC
>CAVDQJ010000004.1:0-10955 GCA_963611005.1 bacterium
TATTTATACACCTCATTATCATGAAAATTTTGATAAAAAAGGAAATTCGCCAATTAAATTTAATGTCGATGAAATTATACTTACTTTTTTACTTTATAAAATAAAGTAGTTGTTGTAAAATTAAAATACTTGTTATGAAAGGAGACCTAAAATGAAAGAAAGAAAAAGACCTATATGGTATTCGATATTATTATGGGCAATAATTGCTGCAATAGCTGGTGTTGTCATCTATTTTGTTGTTAATAATTTTGTAGGATCAAATTTTACATCTTTAAATACTACTCAACTTGAAGAAAAATTATTTGAGGAGAAAAAAGAAGAATCTGGTTCTAAAGTAAATAAAAATGATTATGTATTTTATCAATTTGAAGCAACTGATAATGGTGCTAGAGTTGATTTAAAAATGATTGTTGCTGAAAAAGGAAACGATAATACATATACAAAACGTAGTTATAAAATTACAGTTACTACTGCATATTTTAATGAAATTGCTCCTGTTGCTAAAGATTCAACAGATTATATGCACGCTGGAAGAACAGTTTCAGAAGCTTTATCTGATGAAATAAGAGAAGCAAAAGTTTTATTTACAAGTTCAACAGTTGAAGCTGTTGGTTTTAAAAATTGTATTGGTAATTCTGATTATATTGTTGGAAATTACACAGCATATGTTGAAAACTGGTTTGTCTCATGGTTACCTACAATTATCACTGTAGTAGCATTTGTATTATTAGGTTTCTTCTTCTTTAAAATGCTTTCTTCAGCTGCTGGAGGAAATAATAAAGCATTAGACTTTAATAAATCACGCGCTAGAAAAGTTGATGATTCTAAAGTTAGATTTGCTGATGTTGCTGGCTGTGATGAAGAAAAAGCTGAAATGGTCGAATTAGTTGATTATTTAAAAGAACCAAAGAAATTTACTAAATGTGGTGCTAAATTACCAAAAGGTGTTCTTTTAGTTGGCCCTCCAGGAACTGGTAAAACTTTATTAGCTAAGGCTGTTGCTGGTGAAGCTGGTGTTCCATTCTTCTCTATTTCTGGTTCTGATTTTGTTGAAATGTTTGTTGGTGTTGGTGCTGGAAGAGTTAGAGATTTATTTAAAACTGCAAAACAAAATGCTCCTTGTATCGTATTTATTGATGAAATCGATGCTGTTGGTAGACAAAGAGGAGCTGGTATGGGTGGTGGAAATGATGAAAGAGAACAAACCCTTAACCAATTACTTGTTGAATTAGATGGATTTGAAGAAAATTCTGGAATTATTGTTATTGCTGCTACAAACCGTGATGATGTTTTAGATCCTGCTTTATTAAGAGCTGGTCGTTTTGATAGACAAATTACAGTTAATTTACCTGATAAAAAAGGTAGAGAAGCTATATTTAAGGTTCATGCTAAAAATAAACATTTAGAACCTGATATCGATTTTGCTCAACTTGCAAAAAGAACAGTTGGATTTAGTGGTGCTGATATTGCTAACATTTTAAATGAAGCTGCTATTCTTGCTGTTAGAGGAAAACGTGAATTAGTTTCTATGGCTGATATTGATGAAGCAATCGATAGAAGAATTGCTGGACCTGCTAAATCAAGCAAAGGAATGAACGAAAAAGAAAGAGAAATGGTTGCTTACCATGAATCTGGACACGCAATAATTGGTTTAACTTTACCACATGCTGATAAGGTTAGAAAAATTACTATTATTCCTCGTGGAAGAACTGGTGGACATGTTTTAATGGGACCAGATGATGACAGATTTTTAGTCACACAAAGTGAATTAGAAGCTGAAATCGTAGGTTTATTAGGTGGTAGAAGCAGTGAAGAAATTTTCTTTAAGGATGTTTCTACAGGTGCAAGTAATGATATTGAAAAGGCTACAACTATTGCTAGAAGTATGGTTGTTGAATATGGTATGTCTAGCTTAGGACCTATTCAATATGAAAAAGATACAGGTAGTGTTTTCTTAGGTAGAGATTATGCTAATGCACAAAAGAATTTCTCTGCTGCTGTAGCTGATGAAATCGATAAAGAAGTTAGAAAGATTATTGAACACGCTCATGAAGAAGCTTTACGCATTATTAATGAGAGAAAAGATGATGTTATCTTAATTGCAAAAACTTTATTGGAACACGAAACTATAAACGAAGAAGAAATTGATTATCTTCTTAAAAATAGAGAATTGCCAAAAGAAACTGTTTCTCAAAAAGATACTGCAAAAAGTATGTCAAGTGATGAAATGAAAAAGAAAATTTCTAGCGATGATACCATTATTAGCGACAAAAAAGAAGAAGATACTGAAGTCAAAAATAATGAAGAAAAGAAAGAAGAAGCAACTAAAGAATAATGTCTTTTAAAATTGGTGATATAGAAATTAAAAGTAAAGTTATACTCGCCCCAATGGCGGGTATAACTTCTTTTTCTTATAGGAAATTGATGAATAGGTTTGGATGTGGTTTGACTTATTCTGAAATGATTAGTGATTGCGGATTAATTTATAAAAATCCATCTACTTATTGTTTATTAAAAACTGACGGAACTGATAGACCTTTAGCAATTCAATTATTTGGTGGATCAAAAGAAACTTTATTAAAAGGTCTTGATGAACTAGAAAATCTTGGCATTAATTATGATGTATTAGATTTAAATTTAGCTTGTCCTGTACCTAAGGTTGTTAAAAATAATGGTGGTAGTAGTTGGCTTAAAGATCAAGAAAAACTATATGAAATGGTATCTGAAATTTGTAAAAGAAGCAAAAAACCAGTTAGCTGCAAAATAAGATTAGGTTGGAATGAAATTAATGTTATTGAAACCTGTAAGACACTTGAAAAAGCCGGTGTTAAATTTATTGCAATTCATGCTAGAACAAGAAAACAATTATATTTAGGATTACCTGACTATAACGCTTTAAAAGATTTAAAAAAATACATCAACATTCCTTTTTGTATAAGTGGAAATATTTTTAGTGTTAAAGAAGCACTAAATGCTCTTGAAATTACTAAAGCTGATGCAGTTATGGTTGCAAGAGGTGGAATAGGTAATCCTGAATTTATAAAAAATTTAAATTTAGCTTTAAACGGAGAAGCTTATAACGAGGAAAAAGATATAAATCGACAAATTAATTATTTATTAGATTATGCTAAAGATTTAATAGATGAATTGGGTGAAGATAAAGCAATGAGAATTTTAAGAGGTATTGCTCCAAAATTTTTTGATGGAATACCAAATTCCAAAGAAATTAAATGTAAATTAGCAAAAGAATTGATTAAATTTGATGATTTAATAAGAATTTTAAATGAATTAAACAATTAATAACTTAAAAAATGATTCATTTTAATATAGAATATTAAAGCGAGGTATTTATTATGGAAGAAAAGTTAAATGACCAAGAGTTAGCTAGAAGAGAAAAATTAAAAAAATTAGAAGAAATGGGTGTATATCCTTGGGGTCAAAAATTTGTTAGAACTGATACAAGTGCAACTTGTAAAGAAAAAGCAGATGGAAAAACTAATGAAATTTTAGAAGCAAATCCAATTGATGTAACTGTTGCTGGAAGAATTATGTTTTTAAGAAAGATGGGAAAAGCATCATTTTTTAATATTCAAGATAAATTCGGAAAGATTCAAGGTTATATTTCAATTGATTCAGTAGGACAAGATTCTTATGAAATTTTTAAAGCTTGCGATGTTGGAGATATTGTTGGTTTAGGTGGACATTTAATGTTTACAAGAACTGGAGAATTAACATTAAAAGTTTTGAAATTTACATTTTTAACTAAATCTTTAAAACCTTTACCTGAAAAATTCCATGGTTTAACAGATGTTGAAGAAAGATATAGACATAGATATATTGACTTAATAATGAATGAAGATGCAAAAAGAGTAGCTTTACTTAGACCAAAAATTGTTCGTTCAATGCAACATTACTTTGATGAAAGAGGATTTGTTGAAGTTGAAACAAGTGTACTTCAACCAATATTAGGTGGAGCTAGTGCTAGACCATTTATTACTCATCACAATACATTAGATAAAGATTTCTATTTACGTATCGCTACTGAACTTCAATTAAAGAGATTGATTGTCGGTGGACTTGAAAAAGTATATGAATTCGGCCGTCTTTTTAGAAATGAAGGTATGGATACACGCCATAATCCAGAATTTACAACTGTTGAATTATATGAAGCTTATGGTGATCTTGAATCTATGAGACAATTAATGGAAGGATTATTCAGAAATACATGTCAAGAATGTTTAGGAACAACTAAAATTAATTATCAAGGTTTAGATATTGATTTCGGTCCTGAATTTAAATGGGTTTCAATGGCTGAACTTGTAAAAGAAAAATTAGGCATTGATTTTGAAAGAAAAGATTTAAGTTTTGAAGAAGCATGTGAATTTGCTAAATCAAAAGGAATTAAATTAGAAAAACATTGGATTAGTAATGGATACATTCTTAATGCATTATTTGAAGAATTCTGTGAAAAAGATTTAGTACAACCAACATTTGTTCACGGACATCCAATTGAAATTTCTCCATTAACAAAAAAATCGGAAGATCCTAGATTTACTGAAAGATTTGAACTTTATGTAAATGGAACTGAATACTGTAATGCATATAGTGAGTTAAATGATCCAATCGATCAAAAAGAAAGATTTTTAGCTCAATTAAAAGCTAAAGAGTTGGGTGATGATGAAGCTAATGAAATGGATTATGATTTCTTAAACGCTTTAAATTATGGTATGCCACCTACCGGAGGTGTTGGACTTGGTGTTGATAGATTTGTTATGTTATTAGCAAACGAACCATCAATTAGAGAAGTCATTTTATTCCCTACAATGAGAGATGAAAAATAATTTAGGGTTAAAAATTTGGATATAAATGCGTCTTGTATTATGAAGGCGCATTTTTATTTCTTTACTTTAGTAAACTTTTTTGATAAAATTAATGAGCATTAATATGCATTCTTCTCTCCTCAAACGTTAATTTAGATTTGAGGCGAAGTCCAAAGGGAGGTTAAAAGGTATGAAAAAGTACGAAATTATGTACATTTTAAAGGCAGACCTTGATGATGCTGCAAGAAAAGCTGAAATGGAAAAACTCCACGGTTATTTAACAAAAGGTGGTGCTAAAATCACTAATGTTGATGAAGCTAACTGGGGTTTAAGAGATTTAGCTTACGAAATCAAAAAGCAAACTAAAGGTTATTATGTCGTTATCACAATTGAATGTGAAACTGCAGAAGCTACAAAAGAATTTGAACGTCTTCAAAAAATCGATAGCAATGTCTTAAGAACACTTATTACAGTTGCTCACGAATAGTATTGGAGGAAATTAATTATGGTAAATCGTGTTGTCGTCGTTGGTAGATTAACTAAGGATCCTGAAAAAAGAAGAACTAATTCAGGAACTGCTGTTTGTTCGTTTACATTAGCATTCACAAATAGAACAAAGGATGCTGATGGTAATACAACTTCTAGTTTTGTTACATGTCAAGCATGGAATAAGACTGCTGAAATAATTTGTGATTATTGTAAAAAAGGAAGTCAAATTTGTGTTGACGGAAGATTACAAGAAAGAAGATATCAAAGAAAAGATGGTACGAATGCCTCAGTTGTTGAAATTGTTGTAGAAAACATTGAATTATTAGGAAAAGCTAATGGTTCATCAGTAGAAAAGAATGATGGTTATGTTAGTGATACATCTTCAGGAAATGAATATGTCGAGAAGAATGATAATGTCTCTGAAGAGTTAGCTGATGAAGATTTACCATTCTAATCGGAAAGGAAAATTATGGCTTATTTAAAGAAAAGAATTAGAAAAAAGGTCTGTTACTTTACAAAGAATAAAATCAAATACATCGATTATAAAGATGTAGAAACATTAAAGAAATTCACTACTTCAGGTGGAAGAATTTCTCCACGTAGATTAACAGGTACAAGTGCTAAATATCAAAGACAATTAAAAACTGCTATTGAAAGAGCACGTTATATGGCTTTATTACCATACGTTGAAGATTAATTAAATTAGGTTTCCTATTGCAGGAAACCTTTTTTTATATTTATTAAGTATTGTCTAACTTTTTATTGTATAATAATAGTAATTGTTTATTATATAAACAAAAGATGGTTGGAACTATGAATAACAAGTTAAGAAAATTAAAAATTGAAGCATTATTAATAACTTTAGTACAAATTGTAATAGTTGGTGTATTTTTAACATTATACCTTCTTAACGTTTGGAATATGGCTTCTGTAATAAATACAGAATATATCGTTTATGCTGCATTTGTTATTGTTTTTATTAATGGTATTTATATTTGGAAAACTATTTATTCATTTCATAAAATTAGAAAGGATAGTGATATCACAACATCTGATGCATTAGGTAAAGATATCAATGAAGCTTATTTGTTTGGTAAAATTGGTTTATTAGTTGTTAATGATAATGGCACAATTCTTTGGTCTTCTGATTTATTTTCAGAAAGACAAATGGAATTAGTCAACGAAAATATTTATGAAAAGTTCCCTAAATTAAAAGATTTTACTAATAAAGATATTGTCGATAGTTTAATTATTCAAGATAATACTACATTTTATTCAGTTAAATTTTTAAAAAGTGCTAAGATGTTTATCTTTAAAGATATAACTGAATACGAAGATTTACTTTCATATTCAAAAGCTAATTCTTTAGTTTTAGGTACAATTGTTATTGATAACTATTCTGATATTACACAAAACGATGAAGATAATAATGACCTTATTTTAAAAATTAGAGGTGAAATCATTGATTATTTTAGACAATATAATGTTTTAATTAGACACACAAAGAGTGATTCATATTTTGCTGTTTGTTCTTTTGATAGTTTATTAAAGATGAAAAAAGATAGATTTTCTGTTTTAGATGATGTTAAAGCTTGCGGCAAGGGCGAAACTATAATTCCAACATTATCTATAAGCTTTGCACATGATTTTCCAGATGTTAATAGACTTAACGAAAAAGTTAATGATGCACTTCAAACAGCTTTAGCTAGAGGTGGCGACCAAGTTGTTATAGCTGAAAACGAAAGTGAGTTAGAATTTTTTGGTGGAAAAACTGAAGCTACAGAAAAACGTAATAAGGTTCAAGTTAGAGTTACTGCAGATAGCTTAAAAACATTGATTGATTCATCGAGTAATGTTGTTTTAATGGGTCATATCGATATGGATATGGATGCGCTCGGTGCATGTTTAGGTGTTAAAACAATTGTTGAATCTAGAAAAAAACCTGTTTCAATAATTTTTGAAAACAAATTATGTGAAAAGAAAGCAAGATATGCATTAACTTCTCTTTATACTAGAGATCAATTATCTAAATTTATTGTTTCAACAAAAGATGCTTTAGATGTTATTAAACCTTCTACTTTATTAGTTGTTTGTGATGTTTCAAAACCTTCAATGACAATGTTTCCAAAAGCATTAGAATTAACTGATAAAGTTGCTCTTATTGATCACCATAGAAGAGGAGAAGAGTTTATTGAAAGTAGAGTATTTAGCAATGTTGAACCAAGTGCTTCAAGTACTTGCGAAATGATTGCTGAATATATTAAATATGGTTCTAATAACGCTGATATTAAACTTGATTCAACATCTGCAACAATTATGTTATCAGGTATTTTCTTAGATACAGGATTTTATAAAAATAAATCTGTTGGTTTAAGAACATTCGAAAGCAGTATGATTTTGAAAGAATATGGAGCTGATAATACATTAGCTTATGATTTATTAAAAGACGAATATGAAGAATATGCATTGGTTAATAAGATTGTCACAAATATGAAAACACCTTATTATGGAGTTGTTTATTGTATTGCTGATGAAGAAGATATTGTTGATGGTTCAACACTTGCAAAAGTTGCAAATCAATGTATGCAATTAAAAGGAATTAATGCAGTATTTGCAATCGGAAGAACAACCGAAAATGCTGTTAAGATTAGTGCAAGAAGTGATGGAACAGTTAATGTACAAATTTTATGTGAAAAAATTGGTGGTGGCGGACATCTTTCTCAAGCTGCAGCATTATTTAAAAACTCAACAATAAAACAAGTTGAAGAAACATTATTAAATACATTAGCTGATCATTTAAGTGAAGCTAGAAGCGTTAATAAAGGAGAATAGTATGGAAGTTATTTTATTACAAGATGTTAAAGGACTTGGAAAAAAAGGTGATACAAAGTCTGTTAATGATGGTTATGCTAGTAATTTTTTAATTCCAAGAAAGCTTGCAGTTAAAAAGACTGAAGGATCTGTTAAAGTTTTAAATCAACAAATTGAAAATGAACGTTTAAGACAAGAAGAATTGAAGAAAAAAGCTATTGAAATCAAAGCTAAATTAGAAACAATTACATTAGAATTTAAAGAAAAACCACAAGCTAATGGAAGTTTATCTAAAAATGTTTCTTTTAAGGAAATTGAACAAAAACTTAAAAGCGATTACGACATCGTAATTGATAAAAGAAAGATTATTGATAAATTCTTAATTAATGCATTTGGTTATACTAAATTGAATATTGAATTATATAAAGGTGTTATCGGAACTATTAAAGTTCATGTTGTGGAGGAATAATGGAAAAGAGTTTATATCCTGTAGATGAGATTTGTGAAAAGACTGTTTTAGGTATTATCCTTTTAAGTCCAGATGAAAATTTAACTGCTATAAATGATTTAAATGAAGAAGATTTTTATTGGGATAATTGTAGAAACAGATATCTTTTTACTGCAATTAAATCTTTAGCACTTAACAATATGCCTATAGATACTACAAGTGTCTATAATTTTTTAAACGATAAAAAAACACTTAATATTATCGGTGGTTTTGAATACATTACTTCAATATGTGAATTAGTTACAAACTTTGATAATACTCAATATTATGTTGATACTTTAAAAAGAATTACAATGCTTCGTAGTTATTTAATGAAATTAGATGAAGCTGAAAATGAGTATTTAAATAAACCAATGGAAGATGCTGAAAGCTTTATTAATAGATATCAAGCTCAATTAACTGAAATAGCTAATAGAAGAAAAACTAGTGGATTTGATTCTGTAAGAGATGTTGCAATACAACTCGATGAAAGAATTAAAGCTAGTAAAGGTGATAATAACAACGCAATTAAAGGTTATCATACTGGATTTAGAAATTTAGATAGAAAACTCAATGGTTTAAATAAAGGTAACATGATAATTATTGCTGGACGTCCTGGTATGGGTAAATCAACATTAAGTTTAAATATCGCTTATAATGTTGCAAAAATACACAACAAACCTGTTGCATATTTTTCTCTTGAAATGGAAAGTGATAGACTTGTTGCTAAATTATATGCGGCTTTAGCAGCTGTTGATAGTAGAAAAATTGAAAATTGCTATTTAGATAAAAACGAAAGAGCTAAATTAAGCGAAGCAAAAGAAAGACTTATGACTGTACCTTTATATATTGATGGTAAACGTAATAATAATATGGCAGATATTGCTATTAAAAGTAAAAAATTAAAAGATCAATATGGCGATTTAGGACTTATTATTGTAGATCATATTGGTATTACTGATAAAGAAACTGTTAGAAAATTTAATAGCGATACAGAAGAACTTAAATATAAATCAAGAGAATGTAAAAAGCTTGCTGGTGAATTAGATTGTCCAGTTATTTGTGTATCTCAATTAAATCGTCAAGTCGAAGGAAGAGATACAAAAATTCCTCAATTATCTGACTTAAGAGGTAGCGGTGGTCTTGAAGAAGACGCAGATCAAGTCATTCTTTTATATAGAGAAAGGTATTACGAAGATCAAGGTATAAAAACTGGCAACAACGAACCTAAAAAAGAGGTTAGTGAAGAAGCTCCAAGCAATAAACCTAATATACCTGATGAAGGTCAAATTGTTCAATTAACTGTAGCTAAAAATAGAAATGGTGAACCTGGAATGACACAACTTTTCTTCTTCCCAAAATATTCACGTTTTGATGTCCCATCAGATGAATCATTAAAAACATTGTCAGAAATTCAAAATAATAAAGAATAATTATGAAAATAATCAATGTTGGTAGTGGCTCTAAAGGTAATTCTACTTTAATATCAATTGGTGATAGTTTATTTTTAATTGATGCAGGCATATGTGAAAAAACCTTAAATAAAGGACTTTTAATGTTAAATAAAAAGATTGAAGATATAGATGCGATTTTTATTACACATAGTCATATAGATCATATTAAATATCTTAATTTATTTGATTTTAAAAAAATATATACTGTTAAAGATGTTTTAGAAGAATCTATAAATCCTAATATTATGGATTTTGATAAAGAAATCGTAATTAATGGTGTAAGTATTAAAGCTTTAAAAACAAGTCATGATGTTAAAAATTCATGTGGTTTTTTATTTGAATATAATAATGAGAGTTTAGTTTATATTACTGATACTGGTTATTTACCATATGAAACACTTTCTATAATTAAAAATAAGACATATTACTTATTTGAATCAAATCATGACATTTTACAATTATTGCAATCAAAAAGAAAAGATGATTTAAAGAAAAGAATTTTATCTGTTTATGGTCATTTAGCTAATGATTTAAGCGCTAAATATATGTTAGAATCTGTCGGAGATAACACTAAAGCAATTATGCTTGCTCATTTAAGTGAAGAATGTAATACACCATATGATGCAATTCAAACATACTATGATGTTTTTGAAAATTCTAAATATATTTTAGATAAAGATATTAAATTATTAATATTAAAGCAAAGAGAGATTACAGAATATGGTGAAAATTAATATTTATTGTATTGGTAAAATAAAAGAAAAATATTTAAGTGATGCAATTAATGAATATTTAAAAAGATTATCTAAATATGCTAAAGTTGAAATAATTGAATTAGAAGATGAAAAGATTCAATTTCAAGAACCTAACAAAATTAAAGATATAGAAACAAAT
>CAVDQJ010000005.1:0-2923 GCA_963611005.1 bacterium
TATAAATATTTATATTTATAATTATAAACTTTATATGCAAAATAGTATGGTTTTTAAAGATATTTTTTGTAAGAATTGTTATAATAATTTTATGATTTTAAAAGGTAATTTACTTTATGGACAAAGTGGAGGCCCTACTGCTGTTATTAACAGTAGTGCTTATTATTTATTTAAAGAAGCTTTTAAACACAAAGATAGAATAGATAATATTTATGCGATGCATTATGGATTAGAAGGATTATTAGTTGAAGATTTAATAACTATTAAAAATGATGATAATCTTAAAAAATTAATAAATACTCCTGGTAGTTTTTTTGGTTCAAATAGATTTAAACTAGATTATCAAGATAAAGAAACATTGTTTAAGATTTTAAATATTTTTAAAAAATATAATATTAGATATTTCTTTTATAATGGCGGTAATGATTCAATGGATTCGATTACTAAATTAAATGATTTCTTTAAAGAAAACAATTATGAATGTTATTCGATTGGAATTCCTAAAACAATTGATAATGACTTATCTTATTGTGATCATACTTTAGGTTATCCTACTGCGGCTAAATTTATTATTAATGCAGTAAGTGAAATATTTTATGATGATAATAGTTATAAAACTGGTAGAGTAAATATTGTTGAAGTAATGGGAAGAAATGCTGGATGGCTTGCTGCTAGTTCATTACTTGCCAATTTAACTGGAGCACATGTCGATTTAATTTATGTTCCAGAAACTGAATTTTCTTTAGATAAATTTTTAAAAGATGTTAAAAAAATATACGAGAAAAAACATCATTGTTTAGTTGTAGTTAGTGAAGGTATTAAAGATAAAAGTGGAAGATTTGTATTTGAAACTAATGCTAAAGCTGATGCTTTTAACCATGTTCAATTAGGTGGAGTAGGATTAATATTAGCTAATATTGTTTCACGTAAATTAAATTTTAAAGTAAGAGCTATTGAATTAAGTTTACTTCAAAGAGCTTCTTCTATTTCATTAAGTAAAACCGATATAAAAGAATGCGAAAAAGTATCTAAATACGCACTTAAATTAGCTTTAAATAATAAAACTGGTTATATGGTAACTATTAATAGAATTTCATCTAATCCATATAAAATTAAATTAAATTATGTTGATTTACATAATGTATCAAATATAGAAAGAGTTATTCCCTTAGAATATATAAATAAAGAAAAGAACTATATAAATAGTTCCTTTATTGATTATTGTTTGCCATTAATTAATGGAAATATTAATTCATTTAATGATGATGGATTAATTGATTTTTATAAAAACTAATCTATCTTAATTTCAGAAATCTTATTAGCAAAGAAGAATGCTCCGATTACATATCTACTACTACCGCATTCATAAGCTGTAATTAATTTAGTTTGATCACTATTTAAATCTAAATCTTCAAACATACATGGACCTTTAATATCTCTTATAGGTTCATTTAAAATTTTAACAGCAACATTATCGATTTTTTTATCGCTATCTTTTGTGTTATTTAAATCATAAAAATATAAATGAGAATCTTTTAATCCATATGATGTAGATAAAATTAATGTACTTCCTTTAACTGCACACCCTTGAACTTCATCTTTAATTGAATATATTTCTAAAGGATTAGAAAATGTTGTATCTTTAGCAGAATATTTACTAATAATAGCATGATTTGTGGTGTTTTCATCAATCTTAACATCATGACTACATACATAATCGTTATTATTAAATTCACCAACATAAACATTAACATCATCACTATAAATAAAAGATGAGTTATTGTTTACTTTAATTGCATTACCTAATTCAATACTTGTTCCACTTGCTTGATTTAAACAACTTGCATCAAAACAATATATACCACCAGTAGATTCATTATTATATAATTCGCTAGCTAAATACATCTTTTGGGTGTTATCATCGATTTTAACATATGTTAATCCACCTGTATGACCATAGAAATTTTCACCATTTGATTTTAAAGTAAAATATTTAACATTATTATCTTTATCAGTTGTATAAATTCTAGATGTAGAACCATCGTTCATATAACCAGCTAAGGCAAAACTATCATCATTTCCTAAATAAGAAATACCTTGAGGAATAAATCCATCTTTAAGTCCAGGAATTGATGCTGGTTGACTTCTTAAAGAATAGTATTCTCCATATATAGCAAATTTAAAAACATTAAATCCTCCCCAAACAAGAAAGATTAAAGTAAAAAAGGAAGCAAAACAAATTCCTACTATTGTAAATGCTTTCCTTACTTTTGGATGATTTTTTTTATTTGTATCTACTTCATTCATATTAATAATCTAATGAAGGTTTATTTTTAATTGTATAAATAGTAGTTAAAACTAATGAGATAAAAACAATACTTCCTGTTAACCAGTTACCATATCCGTACCATTTTGTACCAAAATTTAAGATAACTCCTGACCATTGATTAGTTGTTAATCCCATAAATGCTGGATATCCACAGAAAGAAATAGCACAAGAAATAATTAAGAAAGCAATTGAAAATACTAAAATAATCATTTTAACAATTTCATATACTCTCTTATTTTTAAAGAATGAAGGATATTTTTCCTCTTCTTCTTTACCTTCAATCTTTAATTCACAAATCAATACAAATCCTAATGCAAAGAATGCTAATCCTAATGTAATAATGCTACAAATAATAGCTCCACAATATGGGATTGTATCATTATCATAGATTAATCCTTTACTAAGATGAATTGCATCATAAAATGAAATATCACTTCCATTTTGAACTTGAACTATAGGACCAAACATAGATGCAAAAGATGCTACAATAAGAACTATAGCTACTAATAAAATTACTGTTTCTGTTTTAATACTTTTTTTCATAACTTTTACCTATTAATGTATTTATTATATCTTAAAAATAAATAAAATAAA
>CAVDQJ010000006.1:0-29178 GCA_963611005.1 bacterium
GAGTAACGGCTCCTTTATTTGTATTAAGTAAAACAGGTATTAATGATGATTTAAATGGAATAGAAAAGCCTGTAAATTTTGATATTGATTTAAATAATAAAGATATTAATTTAGAAATAGTACACTCACTTGCTAAATGGAAAAGATTAAATATAGATAAATATGGTTTAAATGTTCATGAAGGAATATATACAGAGATGAACGCAATTAGAAAAGATGAAGTAAGAGATAATTATCATTCTATTTATGTTGATCAATGGGATTATGAAGTTATTATTTCTAAAGAAGATAGAACTAAAGAATTTTTAAAAGAATATGTTAAAAAGGTATATAAAATAATAAGACAAACTGAATTATATGTTGAAAAAGAATATAAAATACCACATGTTTTACCATCCAATATTAGTATTATTGAATCTGAAGATTTATTAAAATTATATCCAAAATTAAATCCAGATGAACGTGTTAAAAAATATGTTAAAGAACACAAAGCTGCTTTTATTTTAGGAATAGGTTATCCATTAAGTGATGGAGTTAAACAAGATGGAAGAGCACCAGATTATGATGATTGGAAATTAAATGGAGATATATTTGTATATAATCCAGTACTAGATGATGCGTTAGAACTTTCTTCAATGGGTATAAGAGTAGATAAGACTTCTTTAAAAGAGCAATCTAAATTCGATCATAAAGAAGGTAATTTAAAATTGATGTTCCAAAAGAAAGTTTTATCCGAAGAAGTACCTTTCACCCTTGGAGGAGGAATTGGTCAATCAAGAGTATGTATGTTTATGCTTAAGAAATTACATATTGGTGAAGTACAATCAAGTGTTTGGGATCAAAAAACTATAGATTTCTTAAAAGATAAAGGAATAAATCTTTTATAAAGTATAATTAAATTAATTTTTAGCACTCAACTATTGCAAGTGCTAAAAAGTAGATTTATAATATATTTGATAATTTAGGAGGTTATCAAATATGAAAGAAACAAAAGAATTTCAAACAGAATCAAAACAATTATTAAATTTAATGATTAACTCCATATATACCAATAAAGAGATATTTTTACGTGAGTTAATCTCTAATGCTAGTGATGCTATAGATAAGTATAAATATCTTCAACTTACTAGTGATGGAAAATTACCTGTAAAAGACTATCAAATTACTTTAAAAGTAAATAAAGAAGAACGTACTATTACTATTTGCGATAATGGTATTGGTATGAATAAAAACGATTTAGTTAAAAACTTAGGTACTATTGCTTCAAGTGGAAGTAAAGCTTTTTTAAAGAAATTTAAAGATGCAAAAGATAAAGAAGATTTAAATATAATTGGTCAATTTGGTGTAGGATTTTACAGTGCTTTTATGGTAGCAAGTAAAATTGAGGTAATCACTAAAAAAGATGATAAAGCATTTAAATTTACAAGCGATGGTATTAAAGAATATATAATCGAAGACGCAACTAAAGAAGATAGTGGTACAGAAATTAAATTATTCTTAAAAGGAAATAAAGATGATGAAGATTATTCTTTATTCTTAGAATATTATGTAATTGAAGATTTAGTTAAGAAATATAGCGATTATATTAGATATCCAATTAAAATGGATGAAATAGTTAAAGAACCTAAAAAAGATGATAAAGGTGAAGTAATTAAAGATGAATATGAAGAACATATCGAAACTAAAACTTTAAATAGTATGATTCCTTTATGGAAAAAAGCTAAAAAAGACGTAACAGATAAAGATTTAAATGATTTTTATAAATCTAAATTCAATGATTATGAAGATCCATTTACATCATTATTTATAAATGTTGATGGATTTGTTAAATATAATGCTTTAGTTTATATCCCTTCACATGCTCCATATAACTTATATAGTGAAAATTATGAAAAAGGATTGGATTTATATTCTAAAGGAATATTTGTTAAAGAAAAATGTAAAGAATTAGTACCTGATTATCTTAAATTCTTAAAAGGTATTGTAGATAGTGATGATTTTGACTTAAATATTTCAAGAGAAATGCTTCAAGCTTCACCTGTTTTAAGAAAAATTCAAGATAATATCGAAAAGAAGGTTTTAGATAAATTAAAAGATATTAAAGAAAAAGAATATGATAAATATTTAGAATTCTTCAAACAATTTGGTGATCATTTAAAATATGCTATTTATGAATCTTATGGAGCTAGAAAAGAAAGTTTACAAGATTTATTAGTATTTAATTCATTAAATAATGAAAAGCCAATTTCTTTAAAAGAATATAAAGATAAATTAAAAGAAGGCCAAAAATACATATATTTTGCAAGTGGAAAGAGTTTAGATTATATCAAAATGCTTCCTCAAATTGAAAAATATAGAAAAGATGGTATCGACGTTTTATTACTTGATAAACGTATTGATGAATTTACAATCATGATGCTTAGAGATTATGATAAAGTTGAATTTAAAAATATTAGTGATGAAGCAAGTAATGAATTAACAGATGAAGAAAAGAATAATCTTGATACATTAGTTGCAGAAAATAAACGTATTCTTGATGATATTAAAGAAAGTTTATCAGGAAAAGTTGATGAAGTTACATTCTCTACAAAATTAGTTGATTCTCCTGTATGTATTACTACTAAAAATGGATTAAGTTTAAATATGGAAAATACATTAAAAGAAGAAGCTGAAGAAAATAACTTTACCGACAATAATGTAAAAGCTACTAAAGTATTAGAAATTAATCCTAATCATGAATTATTCAAAGCATTTGAAAAGATTAAAGAAGATGATGAAGCTATTAAAATGTATGGATCAATTCTTTATGATGAAGCTATGATGCTTGAAGGTTATGAAGTAACTGATAAAAAAGAATTTGTTAAAAAACTTAATGAATTGATGATTAAATCAATTAAATAAATTTAAAGCCAGGAGTAAATCTCCTGGTTTTTAATTGAAAAAGATTTGAGTTATATTTAAAATATTTAAGTATGTATAAAGTAATTGATTTAAAAACTTATCCTAAAAGAAAGCAATATAATTGGTTTTCAACTTTTTCTAATCCTTGTTATGGAATAGATGTAGAAATAGATGTTACTAATCTTGTTAAATATAGTAAAGAAACAAATACATCCTTTTTTATTAATTTTTTATATTTAGTAAATAAATCTATGAATTCTGTTGATGAATTAAGATTAAGAGTAGTAAATAATGAAGTTAGATTATATGATGTAATTAATCCAGCATTTACTGTTATGACTTCTTCTAAAGTATTTGAAAATGCAGTAAGTAAATGGGATGATAATTTCATCGAGTTTTATAAAAACACTAAGGAAATCATAGAGAAAATTAAAAATCAAGATGAAGTAAATGAAAAATATAATGATAAAAATAATTACGATTATTATTATATGACTTGTTTACCTTGGCTTGATTATAAAGCGATGTGTCATCCTATTCCTAGTGGAGATGTTGAATCTTGCTCAGTTCCTAGGGTTTGTTGGGGTAAATATACTTTAAAAGATAACAAGTATGTATTACTTTTAAATATTACAGTTTCTCATGCTCTTGTTGATGGATATCCATTATCACAAGCTTTTAAGGCTGTTCAAGATAATGTTGATAAGCTAAATTTTTAATAAAAATATTTGCATATAAATTTTATATTAAAATTTAATATCTTTCTTTAAATGGTGTGTTTTAATTTGGTAAAATAATTGTAATTAGTTGTTAAAAAAAGTTTACTAATTTTAAATAAGGAGATTTTTTATGGAAAATAAAAAACAAATGAAGTTTATATTTGTTACTGGTGGTGTTGTTTCTAGTTTAGGAAAAGGAATTTCAGCTGCATCAATTGGTAGGTTATTAAAAAGAAGAGGTTTAAATATCTTTTCAATGAAGCTTGATCCATATTTAAATTACGATCCAGGTACAATGTCTCCTTATCAACATGGTGAAGTTTTTGTTACTCAAGATGGTGCTGAAACTGACTTAGATTTAGGGCACTATGAAAGAATTATTAACACTTCTTTAACTAAAGAAAGTAGTGTTACAAGTGGTAAAGTCTATTCAACAGTTATTGAAAAAGAAAGAAGTGGTGCTTATTTAGGAGCAACCGTTCAAATTATTCCTCATATCACAGATGAAATTAAAAGAAGATTAATTGAAGGTTTTAAAGCAAAAGGAGATACAGATGTTTGTATTGTTGAAATCGGTGGTACTGTTGGTGATATTGAATCTCTTCCATTTTTAGAAGCTATTAGACAAATGAGAAGGGATTTAGGCTATGAAAATACTTTCTTTGTCCATAATACATTAGTTCCTTATTTAAAAACTACAGGTGAAATTAAAACAAAACCTACTCAACATAGCGTTAAAGAAATTACAGGTTTAGGTATTCAACCAGATGCTTTATTACTTAGATGCGAAATCCATGTTGATAAAAAGAGTAGACAAAAAGTAGCTTTATTTTGCAATGTTAGTGATAATGCTGTTATTTCTGTTGAAGATGCTAATATTATTTATGAAGTTGCATTAAATTTACAAAAACAACATTTAGATGATTTAATCGTTGATCATTTAAGACTTAATTGTAAAGATCATGCTGATATGAGTGATTGGGTTGAATTAATTAATAAAATTAAAAAGATTAAGAAAGAAGTTACTATTGGTTTAGTTGGAAAATATGTTTCTTTACACGATGCTTATATTTCAGTTTATGAATCTTTAAAATTTGCTGGATATAAATATGATACTAAAGTTAATGTTAAATGGATTGATAGTGAAAATTTAACTAAAGATAATTTAGAAGAAGAATTAAAAGGTTGTAAAGGTATTATAGTTCCTGGAGGTTTTGGTGTAAGAGGAACTGAAGGTAAAATGCTAGCAATTGAATATGCTAGAGTTAATAAAATACCTTATTTAGGCTTATGTTTAGGTATGCAATTAGCATTAATTGAATTTGCAAATCATGTTTTAAATTTAAAAGGTGCTAATTCAACAGAGTTTGATGAAAATACAAAATATAAAATTATTGATTATTTACCAGAACAATATAAAGGTATTAAAATGGGCGGTACATTAAGACTTGGTAATTATGATTGTAAATTATTAGAAAATAGTAGAGCTCATGAATTATATGGAAAAGATTTAATTCAAGAAAGACATAGACATAGATATGAATTTAATAATGAATATAAATCGTTATTTGAAGAAAAAGGAGTGGTTTTTAGTGGGGTTAATCCACAAACTCATCTTTGTGAGTTAATAGAATTAAAAGATCATCCATTCTTTATGGCATGTCAATATCATCCAGAATTTAAATCAAGACCTTTAGACCCACACCCATTATTTGCAGGTTTTATAGAAGCGAGTTTAAAAAATGAATAAGAATTATAAACAAAATTTAAAAGTAAGAAATATTAAAGAAACACCTAATAAATTTATTAATAAAGACAATAAAGAATTTGTAGTTAAACATAATTCGACTTTATTAGATTATTTGATGAACGATTTAAAGTATTCAAGAAACAATGCTAAAAATTTCTTATCTCATCATTTAATTGCTATAAATGGAGTACCTGTTTCACAATTTGATTATTCTATTGTTAAAGGTGATTCTTTAATTGTAGCAAAACATCCTATTAGAAAGAAAAAACGTAGTGATTTGCCTATAATTTATGAAGATGAATACATTATTGCTATTGATAAACCATATGGATTATTATCTGTTGCTAGCGATAAAGAAAAGAATTCCACAGCATTTAGAATGGTTAGTGAATATCTTCAAGAAAAAGATAAACACGCAAGAATTTATGTAGTTCATAGAATCGATAAAGAAACTAGTGGTGTTTTAATTTTTGCTAAAAACGAAAAGATTAAGGATTTATTTCAAGATAATTGGAATGAATTAGTTAAAAAAAGAGGATATTATGCGGTTTGTGAAGGCATATTTACAAAAAAAGAAGATACTATTACAAATTATTTAAAGATGAACAATTTAAATTTGATGTATATTTCTAAACCTGGAAAAGATGCATATAAATGTATAACTAGTTATAAAGTCATTAAGGAAAATAAAAAATACAGTATGGTAGATGTTAATATTTTCACAGGTAGAAAGAACCAAATTAGAGTTACTTTAGGTAGTTTGGGACATTATATTTTAGGTGATGATAAGTATGGTGAACCTGAAAATCCTGTTAATAGATTGTGTTTACATGCTTATGAATTAGACATTATTAATCCAATAACTAAAAAAGAATACAAATTAGTTGCTAAAGTACCAAATATTTTTAACGATTTATTAAAAAAATAGATTATAATTTTAACATATGTTAAAGCATTTTAAAGATAAGTTATTAGAGACGCTCATTTCAATACTTCCAATGGTAGCAATACTAACCATTATTTTTTTAGTTAGCTATTTTAATCCTAGTGCATTTGGTGGTATTGATAAGGATGGAAATAATGTTCCTTTAATTAGTTTATCAACTTATCTTCCTTTCTTAATTTGCTCATTTACTTTAGTTATAGGAAGTGCTTTATTCCAATTAGGTGCTGATAATGCATTGAGTAAAGTTGGTGGAGAAATCGGTGCTCATATTACCAAAAAAGGGTCTATTATCTTACTTGTTTTAATTACTACAGCATTAGGTGTTTTAATTTCTATTGCTGAACCAGATTTGACTGTTTTTGGTGATATTATTGGACCTCAAATAAATAAGACGTTCGGTACATGGATTGTTAAACTTGTAGCTGGATTAGGTGTTGGTGTTTTATTATCAATTGGTTTAGTTAGAATTATTCTTCAAAAATCTATAAAAATAGTATTTTTAGCAGGATATGTATTGATATTTGCTTTAGCTTGTTTCTTTGGACCTACTGAAGGTCAAGCATTTTTATCAATCGCTTATGATACAAGCGGAGTTACTACTGGACCTGCAACTGTTCCTTTTGTTATTGCGTTTGGTGCAGCTGTTGCTAGTGCTCGTGGTGGTAAAGATATCGCCAGTGACTCTTTTGGTTTAAGCGGAATTATGTCTTTAGGTCCTGTTGCTACAATGCTTATTTTATGTCTTGTAGTAAAACCTGAAGCTAATGTTGGAAATATTGAAGTTTTAACATGGCAACAACAAATTAATAATGGAATTTTTGTTGAAATGATTGGTGAAGTTTTTATGGGTGTAGGCCCTTTACTTTTATTTTTCTTAATTTATAATTTTGTATTCTTAAAATTAAATAAAAAGATGTTATTTAATATATTATTAGGATTTGCATATACAATCGTTGGACTTTATATATTTTTAGTTAGTGCATCTTTAGGATTTAAAGGATTAGGTCTTGAACTTGGTGAAACAATTGGATCTAATGGTGCTGCTGCTAACGGAAATAGATTAATGTTATATCTTTTCCCTGCACTTGGTTTATTAACTGGTATAATGATTGTTTTAGGTGAACCATCTATTTCTATTTTAACTACTCAAGTAGAAGAAATTAGTGGTGGTATTATTAAGAAAAGAATAATGAGTGTTACACTTGCTTTAGGTGTTGGTTTAGCAATTGCATTAGAATTATGTAGAAATGTATTCTGGGGCGGGTTCTCAAGCTATTATTTATTTGTACCAATTTATTTATTAGCTATTTTATTAATGTTCTTTATACCTGATATATATACATCAATTGCATTTGATAGTGGTGGTATCGCAAGTGGAACAATTTCTGTCTGTTTTGTTTTACCATTAGTTATTGGTATGTTTAGATCTATGTATCCACATGATAATACAGCATTTGCTAACTACAATGGATTTGGTGTTATTGGTATGGTTAGTGCTTTACCTATTGTTTGTATTGAGGCTTTAGGTTTATTAGCTAAAATTCAAGGCAGTATTATTCAAAAACAAGCAAGAGCAAGAGTTTACGAATACGAAGATGTTCAAATTATACATTTTGAGGATGATTTAAATGGGAATATTTAAGAAAAAGAAAAAAGAAAAGGTTGAAAAAGTTAAAAATATTAACGAAAAACCATTTGAAGAGACAAACAAAGTTGAAAAACTTAAACTTTTATGTGTTATCGTTAATCGTAATCAAGGTCAATTTTTTGTCAATCAGTTTTTAGATAATGATATCGCTTGTGCTTTTGATGTTTACGGAAGAGGAACAGCGCCTAGAGAAATTTATGATATCATTGGTATGAATGATAATAAAAAGGATTTGGTCATAGCATTAATTAAAGCTAGTGATATTGAAAAGATAAATAAAATTATTCAAACTAGATTTAATGTATCAAAACAAGCAAAAGGAATATCGTTTACAATTCCAATTGATTCAATGGCAGGAGTTGTAATGTATAAATTTTTAACTAATAATAGAGAAAGGAGAGGCTAATATGGATAACAAAGGTGAATTAATAATTGCTATAGTAAATAAAGGTTATAGTGACCTTGTTATGGCTGCAGCTATTAAAGGTGGAGCAAGAGGTGGAACTATTTTTAATGCTCATGGTACTGGAAATCCAGAGATGGAAAAATTCTTTGGTGTTCCAATTCATCCAGAAAAAGAAATGGTTTTTATTATTGTTGCAAAAGAAATTAAAGATAAATGTTTATTAAATATTTACCAAGATGCTGGTCTTGAAAGTAAGGGTCAAGGTATTGCTTTCTCTTTACCTGTTGAAGATATGGTTGGTTTTACTCCAATACAAAAAGAAGAGAAGAAAGAAGAAACTAAATAGAATAATAAATCTTCTTTACTACGTTCTTATTAATTTTTAATAATAAAGAAACTGAATTAATGGCGTCTTTTCCAGAGATGCCATTTTTTATTAATAAATTTAAATTTTCTTTAATTTGATTTTCATCAATTGTATCTTGAGAAAGGTTATTCCCTTCAACAACTAAAACCATTTCTCCAATTAATTCTTTTGGATTATCGTTTATTGTTTTTAAATCAGTACGTATAAATTCTTCGTGAAGTTTTGTTAATTCTCTAGCAATTGTTATTTTTCTATTACCTAAAACATCATAAAGGTCTTTTAAAGTTTCGTTAATTCTATGTGGAGATTCATAAAAAAGTAGTGTAAATCCTAACTCTTTTAATGATTCTAATTCTTTAATTCTTTCAGAGCTTTTAGATTTTAAAAAGCCATAAAATAAGAAATGCGAAGCATCTAATCCGCTTGCAACAAGTGCGTTTATAAAAGCATTAGGGCCACTAATAGGAGTCACAGTAATGTCGTTTTTTATAGCTTCTTCAGCAAGGATTGCACCTGGATCTGAAATGCAAGGATAGCCTGCATCAGACATATATCCAACATTTTTACCATTTAAAATATCTTCAATTATTTTGTTAGATTCTGATTTTTCGTTGTGTTCATGACAAGAAACACATTTCTTTTTAATATATAAAAGATTCAATAGTTTTGTGGTATTTCTTGTATCTTCACAAGCTATATAATCGCAATTTAAAATAGTTTCTTTGATTCTTGGAGAAACTTCTTGAAGATTGCCAATAGGTGAAGGAATTAAAAAGAGTGAGCCTTTCATACTATTTTTTAAGTTTTTTATAGTCATCGTAAGTTATAAATTCAACGCTTTCTTCGTTTTCAATTCTGATAACTCTAGAAAGAATGTTATAACTTGATACCTTATAAGTTGAGCCATTATATTTAACAACAGTGCCAATAGCAGGATAAAGTTTTTTGATTGTTGTATAAGCTTCATCTTCGAATTTTAAACAACACATAAGTTTTCCGCATTGACCACTTAATTTTGGAATATTAATTGAAAGCATTTGGTTTTTAGCTTTGTTTAATGAAACTCCTTCAAATTCTTTTAAGAATGTAGAACAACATAAAGGAAGTCCACAAACTCCAATTCCACCAATTATTTGAGCTCTTTCACGAACATTGACTTGTTTTAATTCAATTCTACAATGTAATGTAGAAGCTAATAATTTTAATAAATTTCTAAAATCAACTCTATCTGCAGCTATGTAAGTGAATAAAACTTTACTTTTATCTAAAGTATATGCACAATCAACTAAATCCATATCTAATTTTTCTTGTTGAGCAAATTTTTCAAAGATTTTTTTAGCGTTTAATGCTTCTTTTTTGTTGTTTTCATATGTTTGTAAATCACCTTTTGTTGCTTTTCTTGTAATTGGAATAACTTCAAAAGGAGTTTTTACATCCTCTAATAATTTAGGATCTTGAGTAACTTTTCCTAATTCAATTCCAACAACAGTAGTAACAACTACATTATCACCAACTTTAATAGATGGATCTTCTGTAGAAAAGAAATAGTTTTTACCTGATTCGTTAAACGCTACGCTAATACAATATTTCATAAAATCTATGCTCCAAAAATTTCTTCAATAAGGTTAATAAACATCAATGATGTATTTAAATTATAATTCAATTCGTTACGATAATTCATCAACTTTAAAATTGCATCATCAATGTTAATTACATTTTCAACAATTAGTTTAATATATTCTAAAGATTCTTTCATTATTAAGTTTTCATTTAAAGAAAAACGTAATGATTCTTTAAATAAAACAACTAGTAAATCTAAAAAGAATCTAATAGATTGTTTTGTTTTCAATTTTTTAATAATTTGAGTTTCAGTATATACTCTTAATTCAACTTTATTAGGTATATATTTAATAAATGTGTCTAGATAATTTAATGCTTCTAAATAGTCCTCATTTTCTGTTTCTTTTTTAATAGTTTCAGCATCATTATAAAAAAACGATAGTATTTCCGCATTCTTTTTATCAATTGATAAGGATAAACATTCTTCAATTAACTTATTTTGATCTAATGGAGAAAAGTGAATAATTTCAGTTCTACTTAAAATTGTAGGTAGAACTCTATATTCATTTTCAGTAGTTAAAAACGCAAAAGTATTTTGATCAGGTTCTTCTAAAAATTTTAATAATGCATTTGTTGCATCTGGAGCCATATTCTCTACCATGTTGATTATATATACTTTTATACCTAAACTTTCGGTAGCACTTTGAGAAAATTTCGTTTCTAAATCTCTAATGTTATCAATTTTAATTTGATCTTTTTTTCCATCGATTAATATAAAATCCATATAGTTTCCATCATCAATTCTTTTAGAAATTATATTTTCTTCATATAGATAGTCTCCAGTTGATGAAAGTAAACATTTAACAAGATATTTAGCTATTTCTAAAAGAGGAGTGCCTGTTGGACCTGATAATAAATAAGCATGAAAAAAATTGTTATTTTTCAAATAATTTTTAAAAATTTTATATGGTATTTCTTGATATGTTTTTAAATAATTAGCGTAATCCATCTATTTTTTCTTTGATAATTTTATAAGTAGTTTCTACAACTTCATCAAGAGGTTTACTAGCATCGATAACTACATATCTTTTGTTATATCTTTTGCTTAATTCTAAAAAGGTATCTCTTACTTTGTTATAGAAGTTTAAAGATTCTAAATCTAATCTATTAACTTCTCTATTTTTGTTTTTATTAATTCTATCTAATCCGATTTGAGGTTCTAAATCAAATAAAATTGTTAAATCAGGAAGGGTGTTTTCAGTAGCGAAAAGATTGATGTTTAAGACTTCATCAACACCTAAATTTTTGCCTCCACCTTGATAAGCTAAAGAAGAATCTAAATATCTATCACATAAAACTATTTTATTATCTTTTAATGCTGGCCAAACTTTTTCTACTAAATGTTGTCTTCTGCTTGCTGCAAAAAGAAGTGCTTCAGTTCTATTATCTAATTCAGTATTAGCTTTGTCTAAAATAACATTTCTAATTTGTTCAGAAATTTTGACTCCGCCAGGTTCTCTACTAAGAACGATAGGATAATTTTCATCTAATAATTTTTTATAAATAATATCTGCAACTGTGCTTTTGCCGCTTCCTTCTCCGCCTTCAAATGTAATAAACATATTAAATCCCCTTTACTTTAATGTAGTTCTTCCTTCTAATGCTTTTTGAATTGTTAGTTCATCAGTGTAATCTAAGTTACCACCCATTTGTAAACCATAAGCTAAACGAGTGATTTTAATATCTTTGTTTTGTAATATTCTAGCTAAATATAAAGCAGTTGTTTCGCCTTCAATTGTTGGATTGGTAGCTAGAATAATTTCTTTTATATTTTCTTTATCAATTCTTTCAACTAATTCTTTTATTCTTAAATCGTCTGGTTTAATTCCTTTTAAACTTGAGATATCTCCATTTAATACATGATAAATACCTTTAAATGTACCCATTTTTTCAAAATTATAAACATCTTTATAATTAGATAAAACAATACAAGTAGAATGATCTCGAGTGGTAGAAGTACATATTTCACAAACATTATCTTCAGTTAAAATACCACAATTTGGACATTGATGTATTTTTTCTTTAACTTCTTTAATGTTTTTAAGTAAGTCTTCAACTTGAGAATCTGGCATATTTAAAATATTAAAAGCCATTCTTTCAGCAGTTTTTCCTCCAATTGAAGGAAAATTTTTAAAAGAAGTAGTTAATTTATTAATTGAATTTAATTCTTTCATTAAAACATTCCAGGAGCTGCCATTGATTTAAATTTAGCTGACAATTCTTCGTTAGCTTGATCAATTTTTTGTTTTGCTCCGTTATATGCTAAAGTAATCATATCTTTTAACATATCTTCATCATCTTTATTAAGAATATCTTTATCTAAAAATTCAATGGAAACTAATTCCATATTTCCTTTTAAAACGACTTTAACAGCTCCGTTAGCTGTAAAATCAAATTCTGTTTCGTCTAATTTTGCTTGAGCTTTTTCGAATTCTCTTTGCATTTTTTGCATGGCTTGAACCATTTGTTGATAACCTGGCATATTTATTTCCTCCTAATTAAATTCAATATTATCAATATCAATTTCGCTTGCTTTAGGTAATTTATTTAACTGTTGAAGATTTAAGTAATGTTGATACGCAGCAGTTGATCTTCCTCTATCTAAAGCGTAAATATGATATGAATTCCCTGTTATTTTTTTAATAATATTAACAAAAGACTTTTGATTTTCTTTTATATTTACTTTCATTGCAGGTGCTTTAAAATCGTAGACAAGGATTATAAATTTATCATTTACTATATAAGGTCTACCATCTTTTAAAATCATTGCAAATGGAAGTTCATCATCTTCTTTAAAATTGTATAAAGCAGACCAAACATCAATTAAATCACGTTTAAGTTGTTTATTGCCTGTAACCATAATTTTAACTAAGTCATCATCATTTAATAAATAAGAATCACCTTCAATAGCAACTAAAGTGTTATTTGTAGAAGTTGGAGTTTGCATAACAGGTTCTTCAATTTTAACTTCAACTTTTTTAGGTTCTGTTTCAGGTTGATTGATAGTTTCTATTTGAATAGAAGTAGGTTTAATTTCTTCAACCTTATTTTCTACAATTTCTTCTTTATGAGGAATAACTATAGTTTCTTCAACTTTTTTAGGTTCTACTTTCTTTTCTTCAAAAACTATATTATTTATTGGCTCTTTTTTAGTTTTAATAGCTTTTAATAAATATATTTCAAATACAAATGAAGGGTTAGAAGATGTTTTAAATTGATTTTTACATTCCATAAATAAATCAATTAATGAATTAATATCTTCATCATTAAATAATGAATTAACATATTTTGCATCATCTTCCTTTATATATTCAAGTAAAGTAGAACTATTGGTTTTAGAATAAACCAAACTATCTTTAAGAATGAGTAAAAGTTCATTTGTTAATCTTGAAATGTCAATGTTTCTACCGATATATTCGTTTGTTTTCTCTAATATTAATGTAGTTGATTTATTTTGAATTAATTTTAATAAATCTAATTTTTCTTTAACATTAGTTAAACCAAAAACTTTTTCAATGCTGTCTTTTGTTAAATTAGTTCCACAATAAGCGATTAATTGATCAAGCAAAGATAAAGCATCTCTAGCTCCACCACTAGCAAGTTCAACGATAGATTCTAAAACACCATTTTCGTATGTAATGTTTTCGTTTTTTAATACCCTAACTAATAAATTTGTTAAACTTTGATCACTAATTTTTCCAAAATCATATCTTTGACATCTACTTAAAATTGTAGGTAGTAATTTATAAGGTTCAGTAGTGCATAATATAAAAACTACGTATTCAGGTGGTTCTTCTAATGTTTTTAAAAGCGCATTAAAAGCATTGTTTGTCATCATATGAACTTCGTCAATGATATAAACTTTATATCTTCCCTTTAATGGAGCATATTTAACTTTATCAATTAAATTTCTTACTTCATCAACACCAGAATTGCTTGCAGCATCGATTTCAATAACATCAGGGTTATTTCCTTCATTTATTTGAATACAGTTTTCGCAATGATTACATTGATGTCCTAAACCTTCTTCACAATTTAAAGCTTTAGCAAAAAGTCTAGCAATACTCGTTTTTCCTGTTCCTCTTGGACCACTAAAAAGATAAGCATGTGCTATTTTTTTAGTTATAAATGCATTCTTTAAAGTTTGAACAATTGCTTCTTGTCCAACTATTTCATCAAATGTTTGACTTCTATACTTTCTATAAAGTGCTAAATAATTCATAAATCTAGTTTAAATTATACAATAAAATATACTTATTATAAAGTTTATAATGCTTAGATTTTTGCTATTCATATTTAAATTAATTTAAATATTTGTTATTATTTTTAATAGTAAACACGAGGAGTTTTTAATTATGGATAAAAATATGCAAGATAGACTTGTAGCAAGTGAAAATAGAGTTAAAGAAATTGATGAATTATTAAGTGATCCAAATGTTACTAATGATTTAAAACGATTTAAAGAATTAAGTAAAGAAAGAAGTTATCTTGAACCAATTGTAGATAAATTTTTAGAATATAAATTTAATAAAAGTAATATGGATGATGCTTTAATTATGAGTAATGATTCTGACCCTGAAATTAGTGCAATGGGAAAAGAAGAATATAAAAATAGTTCAGATAAATTAGTGCAAATAGAAGAAGAAATTAAAGTTTTATTATTACCTAGAGATCCAAACGATGGAAAAGATATTATTTTTGAAATCAAGGGAGCAGTTGGTGGAGATGAAGCTGATATTTTTGCCGGTGATTTATTTAGAATGTATATCAAATATTGTGATGCAAAAGGTTTTAAATACAAAATTTTAGATGAAAACCCTTGTGGAGTTGGCGGATATTCTTATATTTCTTTTGTTGTTAGTGGAGATGATGCTTATTCACATTTAAAATATGAATCTGGTGTCCATAGAGTTCAACGTGTTCCTAAGACTGAAGCAAATGGTAGAATCCATACATCAACAGCAACTGTTGTTGTTATGCCAAAACTTGAAGTTAATGATGTTAATATCAGAACTGAAGATTTAAAAGTTGATAGATATAGATCTCAAGGAGCTGGAGGACAAAACGTTAATAAAACTGAATCCGCTGTTAGAATTACACATATTCCAACCGGAATTGTAGTTTCATGTCAAACTGAAAAATCACAAATTCAAAACCATGAAATTTGTATGGAAATGTTAGCTAGTAAACTTGCTCAATTAGAAATCGAAAAGAAAGAGGCAAGTGAAGCTCAATTTAGAAGCAAGATCGGTAGTGGTGATAGAAACGAAAAAATTAGAACTTATAACTATCCACAAAATAGAGTCACTGATCATAGAATTGGTTATACAATTCAACAACTTGATAGAGTTATGGAAGGTGAATTAGATAGTATTATTGAAGCTTTAATTAACTATGATCAAGAACAAAAAATAGCTGGGAATAAATAATGAATTTAACAAATAGACAAGTTTTTATTAAAACAAAAAAAGAAATTAATGATAAGGAAATTGATGTACCTTCATCAGTTATTAATGATTTACTTTTAAAAGTAAATGGATTTGAAAGTTTTACTGATTTAATTGTTAATTTTGATAAAGAGATTAAAGATATTGAAACTTTTAATTCGTATTTTGATAGAATAAAAAATGGTGAACCTTATCAATATGTAATTAATGAGGCAAATTTTGTAACTCTACCTTTATATGTAGATAAAAATGTTTTAATACCTAGAATTGAAACTGAAGGATTAGTTACGATTGTAAGAAAAATAATCGAAGACAATAAGATGAATCATGAAACGATAGTTGATATGTGCACTGGTTCAGGATGTATCGCTTTGTTTATGAAATCTATTTATAAAGATTCTAAAATCATAGGAACAGATATTGATATTAATGCATTAAATGTTGCAAAAAGAAATAGTAAAGAACTTGCGTTAGATGTTGATTTTATATTAAGTGATAAATTAGAACATTTATTAAAAAACCATATTAAATGTGATGTGTTTTTATCAAATCCTCCATATGTTAAGAATAAAGAAGATATTGAAAAGAAAGTACGGGATTATGAACCTAGACATGCTGTTTATTTAGAAGACAATAATCTTTTTTATGAAGAGTGTTTTAAACATTATAAAGATTTTTTAAATGATAAATTTTTAATGGCTTTTGAAATTAATTATGATCAAAAAGATGAATTAACTTCATTAATAGGAAAATATTTTAAAGATGAAACAACAAGTTTTGTATTCTTAAAAGATATTTATGGCAAAGATAGATATTTAATTATCGAAGGAGGCTATGATGTTAATTATTTCGAAATGTGATTATAAAAAAGCCGTAACTGTTTTAAAAAATGGTGGATTGGTTGCTTTTCCTACTGAAACTGTTTTTGGTCTTGGTTGTTTAGCAAGTAAAGAAGAATGTTTTAATCAATTATGTAAAGTTAAAAAAAGACCCGCTGATAAGCCTTTCACATTGATGTGCTCATCGATTGAACAAGCTAAGCCTTATGTTGAAATCGATGAAACTGCATTAAAAATTATAAAGAAGTTTTTTCCAGGTCAATTAACTTTGATATTAAAAGCTAAAGAAGGAATTAAAGATTATTTAGATTTAAAAACTGGTTATATTGGAATAAGAATTCCTGATGATGAATTTGTATTAAATATGATAAGCGAAATTGGTGAACCATTACTCGTAACTAGTGCTAATATTTCTGGTCAACCTGTTGCATTAAATGATGAAGATGCACTTAAATATTTTAAAGATAAAATAGATATAATTGTTAAAGGTCATGGATATAGCAATGTACCTTCAACAGTTGTAATGCTTAAAGATAATAAATTAAATGTTTTAAGACAAGGAATTATTAAAAAAGAACAATTGGAGGATGCAATAAATGAAAAATAATTTAAAAATTGTTATTGGTTCAGATCATGGTGGATTTGAATATAAAACCGAAATAATTAAAGAATTAAAGAAAGATGGATATGAAGTTATAGATGTAGGTACAAATAGTAAAGATAGTTGTAATTATGCTGAATTTGCTATTAAAGCTGCATTAAAAGTATCATCAAAAGAAGCTGATTATGGAATATTAATTTGTAATTCTGGTGAAGGAGTTGCAATAGCAGCTAACAAAGTTAAAAATGTTAGATGTGGTATCGGATACAATGATGAAGTCGCTATGTTAATAAAACAACACAATAATGCAAATATGATATCATTTGGTGCTCATTTTACTTCATTAGATGATGTTATTAAAAGAATTAAAATATTCTTAAATACAGAATTTGAAGGCGGAAGACACGAGACTCGTGTTAATACAATTATAAATTTTGAAAATAAATAAAATTTTATATGTTAAAACCTCCTCAAACTTAACGTCTTGTTAAGTGAAGGAGGTTTTTTATTACAAAGTTTAAGTGTGAGTTATGTGGTAATGAAGATTTAAAATATGTTGGATATAAAAACAATAAGCCTTATTGTAGAAAGTGCATTTCTTTTAAAGGTGAATCTGCGGATTTAAATATTAGTTTTATAAAAAAACAAAGTAAAGCTTTTCTAAAATATGGATTAAGTGAAGATCAAGAAAGAATATCTAACCAACTTTTAGATAATTATAAAAACCACATAAACACACTTGTTTACGCAGTATGTGGAGCAGGCAAGACCGAACTTGTTTTTAAAGTTATTGAGTATTCCCTATCAAAGAAATTTAAAGTAGGTTTTGCTGTTCCACGTAAAGACGTTGTTATTGAATTAGCTGTTAGATTTAAAAATACTTTTAAGAATAATTTGATTACTTCATTATATGGCGGGAATACTTCAAACTTATATGGTGATATTATATGTTTAACAACCCATCAATTATATAGATACAATAATTATTTTGACTTGTTGATTTTAGATGAAATTGATGCTTTTCCGTATAAAGGAAATGATGTATTAAATTCTTTGTTTAAAAGAAGTGTAAAAGGAAACTTTATATTAATGTCAGCTACACCTGATGACTTAACATTAAAAGAATTTTCAAAAGGTAATAATAGAATTGTTGAATTATTTACTAGATATCATAAAAAGCCTATCCCTGTTCCTCAAATTAAATTGAGTTTCTCAATATTTAAATATTTATTCTTAATAAGAAAATTAAAATATTATATTAAAAATGACATGCAATGTTTTGTGTTTACACCAACTATTGACGAATCGAAAATGGTGTTTAATATAGTTTCAAAATTTGTTAAAAAAGGAAATTACGTTAACTCAAAAAGAGATAATCGAGCTAAAATAATCCAAGATTTTAGAGATAAAAAATATATGTATTTAATAACTACAGCAGTTTTAGAAAGAGGAGTGACTGTTAAAAATTTACAAGTGATAATATTTGATGCAGATAGTGAAATTTATAATAAATACGCATTGCTTCAAATTTCTGGTAGAGTTGGAAGAGTTATAGGTTATGAAAAAGGTGAAGTTTATTACTTGTGTTCAAGAAAAACTAAAGCAATGGAAGACGCAATTGAATTCACAAAAAAAGCAAACTCAAATTTGTAAAGTTTGTTTCAATGAAATCCATACTGATTCTTTTCATTCTTTAATTAATAATTTAAGCATTTGTTCGAGATGTCTTAAAAATTATGAACCAAAATTTAAAGAATTTAAGTTTAATGGAATAGATGTTTTATCAGTTTATGAATACAAAGATTTAATAAAAGAGAAACTATTTGTTTTTAAAGGGTGTTTTGATTATGAGTTATTTTCAACTTTTTTTAGCCAATATTCATTTGAATTAAATTTAAAATACAAGGGATATAATATAGTTTTTATACCTTCTAATAAACATAGTGATGCACAAAGAGGATTTAATCATGTTGTTGAAATGTTTAACTTTTTAAAGCTTAAAAGGCTTGATATTCTTAAAAAAGTTGGCGATGATAAACAAGCAAATAATAGCTATAGAAAAAGAAAAGAAGCGGGAAAACATATAGTTTTAAGTAAAAGAGTTGATTTAACAAATAAAAAAATATTAATAGTTGATGATGTTATTACAACAGGCTCAACATTGTATGCTGCAATTAATGAAATTAGAAAACTAAATCCAAAGACAATAAAAGCGCTAGTTATGTCAAAAAGAGAGTTCGATACAAGATTCAATAAAAGCAAAATTGATATTATTCAATAAAATCATTTTGTTTACCATTATATATAATGGTATAATTTAAAAGAATATACGCAAGGATGGTATGTTATGGGAAATATTATTGAAAAAATTTTTAGAATCGATGCTAGAACATTAAAGAAATATGATAGACAAGCTCGTAAAGTTGAATCATATGCAAAAGAAATGGCTGCATTGACTGATGAGCAATTAAAAGCAAAGACAAATGAATTTAAAGAAAGACTTTCTAAAGGTGCTACATTAGATGATATTAAGTTTGAAGCTTTTGCTGTTTGTAGAGAAGCTGGAAAAAGAGTTTTAGGAATGTATGCATTCCATTGTCAAATTATTGGTGGTTTAGTTTTAAACGATGGTAATGTTTCTGAAATGAGAACTGGTGAAGGTAAGACATTAACTGCTACAATGCCTGTTTACTTAAATGCTTTAAGCGGAAAAGGTGTTCATGTTGTTACTGTTAATGAATATCTTGCTCAAAGAGACTCTAATGAAATGGGTCAAGTTTATAGATGGTTAGGTTTAACAGTTGGTTGTAATTTACATTCTTTAAATACGATGGAAAAGAAAAAAGTTCATCTTTGCGATGTTACTTATACAATTAACTCTGAACTTGGTTTTGATTACCTTAGAGACAATATGGCACCAACTGTTGGTCAACGTGTTTTAAGAGGATTGAATTTCTGTATTGTTGATGAAGCTGATAGTGTTTTAATCGATGAATCTAGAACACCTCTTATTATTTCTGGTGGAGCAAAAGCTAGTGCAAGTCAATATACAGTTGCTGATAGATTTGTAAAAATGTTAACCGCATCAACATATCGTGATGATGAATATAAAAGAAAACATCCAGATTATGTACCTGATGGTGATTATGAAGTTGATATTAAGACTAAATCAGTAAATTTAACTGATTCTGGTGTTGATAAAGCTGAAAAGTTATTTGGTATTCCAAATCTTTATGCTCCTCAACTTCAAGATCTTGTTCATAGAATTCATCAAGCTTTAAAAGCAAATTACATCATGACAAGAGATGTTGAATATTTAGTAGATCAAAATAATGAAATTCAATTAATCGATCAATTTACTGGACGTGTTTTGAAGGGTAGAGAATATAGTGATGGTTTACAACAAGCTATCCAAGCTAAAGAAGGTGTAAAGATTAAAGAAGAAACTGTTACTTTAGCTACTATTACATATCAAAACTTCTTTAGATTATTTAAAAAGATTGGTGGTATGACTGGTACTGCTAAAACAGAAGAAGAAGAATTCCAAAAAATTTATAATATGAGAGTTATTTGTATCCCAACAAATAAACCTGTTATTAGAGATGACGCTGTCGATTTTGTTTTTGCTCATAAAGATGCAAAAATTAAAGCAATGGTTAAAGAAATTCAAGAAAGACATGAAAAAGGACAACCAATTCTTATTGGTACACCTTCAGTTGAAGCTAGTGAAGAATTAGCTAAATATCTTGATAAAGCTAACCTTAAATTTGAAATGTTAAATGCTAAAAACCATGCAAGTGAAGCTGAAATTATTTCTCACGCTGGTGAAAGAGGAAGAATTACTCTTGCTACTAACATGGCTGGTCGTGGTACCGATATCAAATTAACACCTGAAACTCGTGCTTTAGGTGGACTTTGTGTATTTGGTTTAGAAAGACACGAATCAAGACGTATTGATAACCAATTAAGAGGACGTAGTGGTAGACAAGGTGATCCTGGTTTTTCAAGATTTTATGTTTCTTTAGATGATGAACTTATGGTTCGTTTTGCAAATGATAGATTAAGAAAGATTTTTGATGGATATGGTGATGAAGCTATTGAATCTAAAATGTTATCAAACGCAATCACAAGTGCTCAAAAACGTATTGAAGGTCAAAATTTTGATGTCCGTAAAAACTTACTTGATTACGATGATGTTTTAAGTAAACAAAGACAAATTATGTACGCTAAACGTGACCAAATTTTATATGCTGATGACATCACAAGTTTATTAAATGAAACATTTGCTGATTGTGGACAAGCTTTAGCAAAAAGAGCAATTCCAGAAAATTCTGCAAATAAATCGGTAAGCGGTGAAGAATTAGTTAAATTATGTGTTCCTAGATTTATTAACGAAGGCGTTATTAAACCTGCATTATATGATGATGCTGATCCTAAAGAAGTTGGTGAAGATTTAAGAGACATTTTATTAGATTCTTATAAACATAAGAAAGAAAAATTTGATGCTGAACAAATTGAACAAGCTGAAAGACAAATTACTTTAAGATGTATTGATAGAAACTGGACACAACAAATTGATAATATGACTAGATTTAGAGAATCTGTTGGTCTTAGAGGTTATGGTCAAATCAACCCTCTTCAAGATTATGTCAATGAAGGTTGGGCAATGTTTAGAGAAATGCTTGAAGTTATCTCTCTTGAAGTTGTTTTAAATTTATTAAATGTTAAAGTTCAAGAAAAAGAACAAAAGAAGGATTCATTTACAATTAATGTAACTCCACAAAATGAAGTTAAAGAAGAAGCAAAACAAGTCGAAAAAGCTGAACAAATGAAAGTCGTTAAAGAAGAAGAAAACGCAAAGGAATTGGATATTACAAACATCGATAAAGATGCTAAAGCAGCACCTGAACATAAATATGATGATATCCATACTAATTAATCATGGAATTATATGTTTTAAAACAAAAAATAAGTGAGGCGTTAGGTTATTTAAAGCAACTTAACGAATCACTTTGACATTCCTAAATTAGAAGGAAAAATCAAATGCATTGAAACAGAAATGTTAGACGAACATTTTTGGGACAATATAAGAGAAGCTAATAAAAAAATAGAAGATAAAAACGATATCGATTATAAAATTTCAACTTATAAAAAATTGGATATAGTTTTTTTTGGACTAAATGATTTTGTAAATTCTTTAAGTGAGAATGACGTTGAAATGATTGAGCTTGCAAGCAATGATTATTCTGATAATATTAAAATTCTTAATGATTTAAGACATCAAATTTTATTCAATGGTGAATATGATTCTTTATCATGTACATTAACTATTCATCCTGGAGCTGGTGGAACTGAAGCTTGTGATTGGGCGAATATGCTTTTAAGGATGTATGAACGTTTTTGTGAACAAAATAAATTTAAATATAGTGTAATCGATTATGAACCTGGTGATGAAGCTGGATTAAAATCGGTTGTTTTAATGGTTGAAGGAAAAAATGCATATGGAATGCTTAAGGGTGAAAAAGGGGTTCATAGATTAGTTAGAATATCTCCTTTTGATAGCAATGCACGTAGACACACTTCTTTTGCTAGTGTTAATGTTATTCCTCTTTTTGATGATTCAATAGAAGTTAATATTGATCCAAAAGATATAGTTGTTGATACATATAGAAGTGGTGGAGCTGGTGGTCAAAACGTTAATAAGGTTGAAACTGCTGTTAGAATTACTCACATTCCAACTGGAATTGTTGTATCTTGTCAAGTAGAAAGATTTCAAATAAAGAATAAGGAAATCGCTATGAATATGCTTAAATCTCAATTATATGAATTAGAGTTAGAAAAGAAAGAAAATAAACTTAAAGGTATTGTTGGAGAGAAAAAAGACATAGAATGGGGAAGTCAAATTCGAAGTTATGTATTTTGTCCTTATACATTGGTTAAAGATAATAGAACCGAGTATGAAGATACTCAAGTTGATAAAGTAATGGATGGAGAAATAACAGGCTTTATATATGCTTTTTTAGAAATGGAGGCAAAGAAGAATGCTTAAAATACTAAAAGAGAAAAGGATAACTAAAAGACAAGTTTTTAAATTTATCTATAGATTATTTTTAGTTCTTTTAGGAACATTTATTTTAGCATTTGGAACTGGTATTTTCTTAGTACCATTTGACATCAATACTGGTGGAGTTAGTGGTTTAGGATTATTATTAAAAGAGTTATGTTTTACTGTTGATATTTGGTCATATATCATTTGTTGGTCTTTATTTTTGATTGGTTTTTTTCTTTTAGGAATTAAATTCACATTATCTACTCTTATTTCAACTATATTTTATCCTGTGTTTTTATCTTTAATTATAAGAACTAATTTTTCTGTATATTTTGTTAATTTACTTGCTGGACAAGAAAACGCTGCTAGTTTAGTCAATGGAGTAATAACGATTTCAAATACAATTTTAGAAAACATGGATATAGGTAGATTATTAATCATCGGTTTATTTGGTGGAGCTTTTGTAGGAATTGGATGTGGAGTTACTTTTATTGGTGGAGGCTCAACAGGTGGGTTAGATATTTTGGCTTTTATTTTTAAAAGATATTTTAACTTTAATGTTTCTTTAGTTACTCTTTTAATGGATACATCGATTATTATAATTGGACTTGTCGTTAATTTAGCAACGAATAATGCTATGGTTTATATAAAATTTATCGTAAGTTTAATTGGTATTATTGGTGCTTTTAGTTGTGCTTTTGCTATTGAATTTATCTATAATGGTTTAGAAACTTCTTATGTTTGTGACATTATTACTACAGAACCTGATAAGATTAATGAATATGTTCAAACAAAATTAGAAAGAACTACAACAATTTTTAAAGTAGTGGGTGCGTATTCAAAAGAAGAAAAAACAATGTTAAGACTTGTTTTTTCAAAAAGAGAATATTCTCAAATTAAAGATGCTTTAGCTAAAATTGATCCTAATGCATTTATTACATTTACAAAAGCTAAACTCGTTACTGGTGAAGGATTTGAAAGAAATGAAACGAGAGATTCTTCATTTATTTCAGATGTAGTTAAAAAGGCTAAGGAGAAAAAAAGAGATGGGAAATGATGGTATTTTTCATATTGTTAGCGATTTTAAACCAACTGGAGATCAACCAAAAGCTATTAAAGAATTAAGCGAGGGTGTATTTAATGGTAAAAAGGTACAAGTTCTTTTGGGTGCAACTGGAACTGGTAAAACTTTTTCAATGGCGAATGTTATAGAAAAAGTTCAAAAACCAACATTAATACTTGTTCATAATAAAACTTTGGCTGCTCAATTGTATTCCGAGATGAAGGAATTATTTCCTAATAATAGAGTTGAATACTTTATTTCTAATTTTGATTTTTATCAACCTGAAGCTTATTTACCAAGTAGTGATACATATATTGATAAATCTTGTTTAATGAATGAAGAAATTGAAATGATGAGAGTTAGCGCGGTTAATTCTATTGTAAGCAGAAAAGATACGATTATTGTTGCTAGTGTTGCTTCTATTTATGGATTAACAGATCCTGAAGAATATAAAAAACTTATTTTTGAAGTAAGAGAAAATGAAGATATTGATAGAAGGAAATTTTTTAAAAAACTATTAGATTCTTCATACAAAAGAAATGATATAGATTTAACTCCTGGAAAATTTAGAGTGCATGGTGATTTAATTGATATTATGCCTCCTGATGGTCAAGATTGGTATATCCGACTTGATATGTTTGGTGATACTGTAGAAAGGATATGTAAAGTCGATTATTTAACAGGAGAAGTAAAAGAAAAATATAAAATTTATAATCTTTTTCCTGCTTATGATCATGCTGCAACACAAGAAAGAATCAATAAAGCTTGTGAAGAAATATTATCGGATTTAGAAGATAGAATTAAATATTTTAAAGAACAAGGAAAACCTCTTGAAGCTGAACGAATTGAAATGAGAACAAGACAAGATGTTGAAAATTTAAGAGAATTTGGAATTTGTCCAGGAATTGAAAATTATTCTCGATATATTGATGGAAGAAAAGAAGGTGAAAAACCATTTTGTTTGATGGATTATTTTCCTAAAGATTATCTTTTAATTATTGATGAAAGCCATGTAACAATCCCTCAAGTAAGAGGTATGTATAATGGTGATAGAAGTAGAAAAACAACGTTGGTTGAATATGGATTTAGATTACCTTCTGCTTTAGATAATAGACCACTAAATTTTGATGAATTTGAAGGTGAAATCAATCAGTTAATTTGTTCATCAGCTACGCCTGGTGATTATGAATTAAATAAAACGAATGGTGAATATGTTGAGCAAATTATACGTCCTACAGGGTTATTAGATCCTGTAATAGAAATTAGGCCCTCTCTTAATCAAATAGATGATTTAATTTGTGAAATTAAAGATAGAATTTCTAAACACGAAAGAGTAATGGTAGTTACCTTAACTATTAAAATGAGTGAGGATTTAACTAAGTATTTGAAAGATCAAGGTATTAAAACAGTATATTTACATAGTGAGTGTAAAACACTTGAAAGAACTGAAATTATTTATCAATTAAGAAAAGGTAAATATGATGTTTTAGTTGGTATTAATTTATTACGTGAAGGCTTAGATATTCCTGAAGTTAGTTTAATTGCTATTTTAGATGCGGATAAAGAAGGATTTTTAAGAAGTGAAAGATCTTTAATCCAAGTTGTAGGTAGAGCTGCTAGAAACGAAAATGGTAAAGCTATAATGTATGCTGATAAAATAACTGAATCAATGCAAAAATGTATTGATGAAACTAATAGAAGAAGAGAAATTCAAATGGCATATAATTTAGAAAATGGAATAGTTCCTACAACTATTATTAAAGCGATAGTACCTCCTATTTCAATTAAAGAAGATGAAGAAGTTGATTATAAAGGTAAATTAACAAAGAAAGAACTAGATAAAAAGATTAAAGATGTTGAAAAAGCAATGAATAGAGCTGCTAAAGATTTTGAATTCGAAAAAGCGATAAAACTTAGAGATACATTATTTGAATTAAAAGCATTAAGAAATGGTGGAAATTTATAATTAATTTCTAATAATTTTCGTCAAGTTGATTTAGTGCATAAAACTTTTTATAATATTTATATGAATTTTGAAGTAAGTGTAATAGTACCTATACATGGTGTTGGCAAGTTTTTAAATAATTGTTTAGATTCTTTAAATAAGCAAACTTTCAAACTTCCTTATGAAGTTATTTGTGTTAGTGATAATTGTAACGATAATTCTGATGAAATTATTGATTTTTTTGTTAATAAATATCAAGATAAATTTAAAAAGATTTCTGTATGTAATAAAAATCCTTCTGATTCTAGAAATGATGGTTTAAAAATTGCTCAAGGGAGGTTTGTTACATTTGTAGATGGTGATGATGCTGTAAGAGAAAGATTTCTTGAAGAACTTTATAATCTTCTTGCAAATAGTGATTCTGATATTGGATGTTGTAGTTATTATTTTACTTATGAAGATATGGAAAATAAAAAAAGCAAAGGGTTTGCTTCTTTGTTTAAAATACATAATGAATGTAGCCCTAAACAAGCAAGAAAAGCTTTATATAATGATGTTAAGATAAGGGGCTACGTTTGGAATAAAATTTTTAGAAAACAATTTATAGATGATAATCATATTCGCTTTAACAAAGATTATTTATCTTGTGAAGATTATAATTTTAATTCAATTTGCTTAGCAAAAACAAATAAATCAATTAAATTCACACCATATAGAGGTAATCTTTATTTTCAAAGGAAAGATTCATTTTTGCATCAATCTAGTCCAGTGAAAATGGCAGACTCTTTTTTAAGAGCATATTCTTTTTTAAGAGCTTATGAAATTTTAAACAAAGTAGATTTAAATACTAAGACAATGTATCATTCTAGAAAATTATTCATTAAGATAGATTTTTTCAAGAATCATAAACAAATTGATGAATATAAGAAAACAAGAAAACAATTTTTAAATAAACTCAATTCAATTAAAAATGCAAAAGATTTAGAAATTTTTGATCAAAGCATCATTGAGGATGTAAAAAAATATTCCGATAAATAAGAAATTAAATACGACTTTTAAAAAATATGATTATCTTATAGTTGGTTGAGGTTCATATGGAAAAATCATTGCCAATTTTAAAGGTAAGTTTTACCATACGCTATTTAATATGACAATATTTAATGTAATGTGTGAATGACGACAAAAGAAGAAGCTATTGCTTAAATTGATTCTCAAAAAATAATATTGAAAACCCATCTAACTTAGAAGAACAAGCGATATTGTTAGTGGGTACAGACATTTTTAATACGCTTGTTAAAAGTTATACTAAAAAAGGGGTGATAAATATGAAAATTTACCTACTTTTATCATTAAAAGACTTATATAAAGATTTGAATATACTAACAATCACTATAACGATAAATATCAAAGCATACCAACTTTAGGGTATACAGGATTAGTTAAAAGAATGATTAGAGGAGCTGATGTTATTTTAAATAAGGATTATATTAAAAATAGGGATGAATTAAACGCTTTAGCAGATAAAATTAAATATACTGGTCCAATTAATGAATTTTTTAATTATAAGTTTGGAGATTTAGAATATAGATCTTTAAAATTTGAAACTTTTTAAAGTTGAGTAACCTTATTATCAAAATAACTGCGTAATTAACTATATAGAAAAAGAGATTCCTTATACTAGGGTTTTTGAATATAAGTATTTTTTAGATACCAAATTAGATGTTACATATGTTACAAAGGAATATCCTTAAAAATATGAAAAATGATTGTAGGGATATTATCCAATTATTAATGATAGAAATTACTTTTATATAATAAATATTTAAAAGAAGCTGATAAATATGATAATATTTTCTTTGGAGGAAGACTTGGAAAATATAAATATTTCGATATGGATGATGTTATAAAGGAAGCATTTTAATGATTTTGCTAAGTTAAAGTAATTATGGATATAGAAGTAAGTATAATTGTTCCAATTCATGGAGTAGGCGCATATTTAAATAAATGTCTGCAATCTTTAGTAGATCAAGATTTTGATTTACCTTATGAAGTTATATGTGTTAGTGACAACTGTAATGATAATTCTGATGAAATCATTGATTCCTTTATTAAGAAATATCCTAATAAAATTGTAACTATTTCAGTGTGTAATAAAAATCCTTCAGGAACTAGAAATGATGGACTTAAAATTGCTAGAGGAAAGTATGTTTTGTTTGTTGACGGTGATGATAGTGTTTTAAAAAGTTATATTTCATCTTTATATAATTGTGTTGTTAAGCATGATTTAGATATTGGATGTGCTAATTTTTATAATGTTGTTGAAGGAAACGAATCTAAATTATTAAAAGAATTTACATCTAATTTTGTTGTTAAAAAAGAATCTAATATTAAAAAAGCTAGAAAAGCTTTTGCTTTAGATGTTCAGATAAGAGGTTTCGTCTGGAATAAAATTTATAAAAAGCAATTTTTAATTGACAATAACATTGTTTTTAATGAAACTATATTACCTTATGAAGATTCTATTTTTAATTTTTTGTGTTTTAATAAAACTAATAAAAATGTTGGTTTTTGTAAATATAGGGGATACTTATATCTTCAAAGAAAAGTATCTTATACAAAAGGTACAAAACAATTAGTTTTGATGGATTCTATTATCGATGGCGTTACTTTTATAAGAGCTTATGAACTTTTAAATAAGACAGATTTTCCTTATAAAAAGTACTATTTTTCTAAGAAATTTTTACTAAAATATAACTTTAAATCTAATAAGAAACAAATTGAAAATTATAGTAGAGTTAAAAAGGAATATCTAAAGGAATTTAATCGTATAATAAATACCACTGATATCAACTCTTTAAATAAAGATGTTGTCGATAT
>CAVDQJ010000007.1:0-3732 GCA_963611005.1 bacterium
GTATTTAAGATAGTTTTTTCACTATTTATTGTTTTGATTTCAATATTTGTTCCACCGATATACTCTTTAAAAGCTTCTAAACTTCCTTCTCCTCCATCAGCTATTTTATAAGTAGTTAAATTAATATCTTTATTATAATATTTATCTACAACATCTTTAGCGATATTACATATATCACATGAACTCAAAGTGCCTTTAAAAGAATCTGATAATAATAAAATATTTTTCATATTTAAATATTAACATTTACAAATTAAAAAGCCTAATCAAATTAAATTGATTAGGCATTTAATATATTATTTAACTACTATTTCATTATTAACATAATCTATAGTGTATTTAACTTTAGGTTTAATAGATTGATCAATAATCTTTCTAGCTAATAAAGTTTCTACATTATGTTGAATATATCTTTTAATAGGTCTAGCACCAAATTCTCTATCATAAGCTTCATCTAGAATATGTTCTTTCAATTCTTTAGTAAAATCTACAACATAATATTCGTTTTCTAGTCTAACTTTTAAATCGTTTAACATCTTATCTACAATTTTAAGTTGAACATCTTTTGATAAATAATTAAAGTAAACTATTTCATCTATTCTATTTAAGAATTCTGGTTTAAATGTATGATGTAATAATGCTTCAAGTTGATCTTCTTTACCTTCAAGAATTTCTTGACTACCAACATTACTTGTCATAATAATAACAGTATTTTTAAAATCACATAATCTTCCTTGAGCATCAGTAAGTCTTCCATCATCCATGATTTGGAGTAATAAATTAAGCACATCTGGACTTGCTTTTTCTATTTCATCAAACAATATAATAGAATAAGGATTATGTCTTACAGGTTCAGTTAATTGACCACCTTCTTCATATCCAACATATCCAGGTGCTGCACCAATCAATCTAGATACAGAATATTTTTCCATATACTCACTCATATCAATTCTAATAATATGAGATTCACTATCAAATAATGCTTCAGCTAAAGATTTAGCAACTTCAGTTTTACCAACTCCAGTAGGACCTAAAAATAAGAAACTTCCAATTGGTCTATGAGAATCGCTAATACCAGCTCTTTGACGTAAAATAGCATCACTAACAAGTTTAATAGCATTATCTTGACCAATTACTCTTTTACCTAAAATTGATGAAAGATTTAAAACTCTTTCTTTATCGCCTTTACTAATTTTACTTACTGGAATATTTGTCATTTTTGAAACAATTGAAGCGATATTATCTTCTGTAATTACATCAGATAATATCTTGTGATTATTTTCATTAGATTCAATTTCATCTAATCTTTTTTGTAATGAAGGAATCTCTTTATATTGAATTTCACTAGCTTCTTTATAATTACCATTATTGAATGCTGCTTGTAATTTGAAATTCAAATTATCAATTTGTTCTTTGATATCTTTAGATTCTTTAATCTCTTCTTTTTCTTTATTCCATTTATTAGTTAAGTCTTCTTTTTCTTTATTTAATGAAGTTAAATCTGCTTCTAATTTATTTAATCTTATTTTAGATTGTTCATCAACTTCTTGTTTTAAAGAAACTTTTTCAATTTCAAGTTGTCTAATCTTTCTTTCTACTTCATCAAGTTCAGTTGGCATAGATTCAATTTCTACTCTAGTTTCTGCACAAGCTTCATCAACTAAATCAATTGCTTTATCAGGTAAAAATCTATTTGTAATATATCTAGAAGATAAATTAACTGCACTAACTAAAGCATTATCAGTAATATGAACACCATGATGAGCTTCAAATCTAGATTTTAAGCCTCTTAATATTGATAATGTATCTTCTTTAGTTGGTTCATTAACCATAACAGGTTGGAATCTTCTTTCTAAAGCTCTATCTTTTTCAATATATTGTTGATATTCTTTTAAAGTTGTAGCACCTATACAATCAATTTCTCCTCTTGCTAAAATAGGTTTTAACATATTAGATGCATCAAGTGCTCCACTATTTCTTCCTGCCCCTACAATTAAATGAATTTCATCGATAAACAATATAATTTTATGATCAGATTCTTTAATCTTATTTAATACAGCTTTTAATCTATCTTCGAATTCACCTTGATATTTAGCTCCAGCAACAAGTGATCCCATATCAAGTTCAAAAATTTCTTTATTTTGAAGAGTTTGTGGAACATCTTTTGCTACTATTCTTTGAGCTAAACCTTCAAGTATTGCAGTTTTACCTACACCAGGTTCACCCAATAAAATAACATTATTTTTAGTTTTTCTAGCTAATATAGTGATGATTTTTCTAATTTCATCATCTCTTCCAATAACTGGATCTATTTTATTATTTTTAACTTGTTCAGTAATATTTCTACCAAATTTACTTAAAACATCTTTATCTTGACTATAATCTTCATATCCTTCCATAAATAATACCTCCTTATTTACTTACTTATATTATAATACATTTTTAGCACTCGTCAAGTGAGAGTGCTAAAATATTTTTTATATAATCTTAATACTAATTAATTTTCTATTTGTTGTATAATTTAAATATGGCAAAAATTATTTTAGTCGGTGGAGGCACCGCAAGCGGAAAAACATACGTTATAAAAGAAGTCGTTAAACTTATTGGTGAAGAAAATGTCACTCATATTTCTATTGATGATTATTATAAGGATTTAACTGATGTTCCTATGGAAGAAAGAGTTAAAATTAATTATGATCATCCAAAAGCATTTGATTGGACTTTAATTAAGCAACAATTATTAGCTTTAAAAAATGATGAAACAATAGAAAAACCAACTTATGATTATGTAATTCACAATAGAAGCGATAAAACAGAAACAGTTACTCCTAAAAAGATTGTTATTGTTGAAGGTATTATGGCTTTAGTTAATAAAGATATTAGAAAATTAGGTGATTTAAAAATATTTATTAACGCTACAAGAGAAAGAAGATTAGTAAGAAGAATGGAACGTGACCAAAAAGAAAGAGGAAGAACCGTAGATTCAATTATTAATCAATACTTTGCAACAGTTCAACCAATGTATGAAGAAATTGTAGAACCATCTAGTTATTATGCTGATGTATTAATTAATAATGATGGATATAATAATAAATCAATTCAAGTAGTATCTGCTGTTATTCAAGCAATAATTCGTGGAGAATTAGATTAATTAACTAATAAAAAAGGTCTTACTAAGTAAGGCCTTTTATTTTGGTTAATTATATTGATTAATAAGGTTTTTCTTCTTTTTTAGGAAGTGAACCAATTGCAAGTGGAATCATGAATAAACCACCTAAAATTGAAATAACACTACTAACGATAACTGCCCAACCTGTATAACCTGTTGTAGCATAGCTTCCTTCAATACCAGCACCAATTGGTCCATGATATCTAAAGAAAATATAAGAACAACCCATCATAGCACCACCACACATAACTACAAGTGAGAATGTGATAAGTGAGAAGCATTTAAGTCCACTTGCAAGTTCAGGTTTAATTAATGTTAAAATGAAACAAACTAATACAACTAATGCACCACAAGCTAAGAATATTGTTGTAACAATATTAGCTGGAGTATATCTACCTAAATTTAAATAATTTAATGATTGGTAGAATGAAATATACTCTCCACTTGTTTTTTGAGCAACAGGTCCAAAACCAAATGCTAATCCACCGATTAATAATACTAAAGTGATAATATATAAAATAGAATTCTTTTTCATACAAATTTCCTCTTTCTAGTTGTTAAAT
>CAVDQJ010000008.1:0-2159 GCA_963611005.1 bacterium
ACTACTACAACCCTGCTATGATTGTAGATTTTTATGAATTTTCAATGGCTAATTCTTTATTTTTAAACGGATTCAAAGATAAAACATTAGTATTTGATATGTTTTTTAGAAAAAATCCAGATGACTTAGGCTACTCTATTATTGCAGGTCAAGAAAAATTAACAAAATTTTTATTAAATTATCATTTTAATGATGAAGATATTATTTACTTAAGACATAAAGGAATGAGTGAAGAATTTTTATCTTATTTAAAAACATATAAATGGAATGGTACAATGTACGCTTTAAAAGAAGGTACTGTTGCATATCCTCAAATACCTATTATTAGAATTGAATGTGATATGGTTGGTGCTATTTTAATTGAAACATATTTATTACAAACAATAAATTTTGCTTCTTTAATCGCTACAAAAGCAACAAGAATTAGTGGTCTTGCTACACATAAAGATAGAAATATATTAGAATTTGGTGCACGAAGAGCTCAAGGCGATACCGCTTCTATTTTTGGAGCTTATGCTGCTGTTTTAGGTGGATGTGTTGCTACTGCTAATTGTTTAGCTGAAATGAATTATGGAGAAGATGTTAAAGCAACAGGAACAGTTGCACATTCTTATATCGAATTTTTCCCTACTGAATACGATGCATTTTTAGCATATGCTAATACTTATCCTGAAAATGTTTCTTTATTATTAGATACATATAATGTTTTTGAATCAGGTTTACCAAATTTAATTAAATTAGATGATTATTTAATTTCTAAATATCCTAATGATCCATCAAAAAGAGTTAAATCAGCTCGTATTGATTCAGGTGATTTAGCAAGATACTATAAAAGATTAAGAAAAGCATTAGATAACGCAAACAAACCATATATAAAACTTGTTGCATCTAATTCTTTAGATGAAAGAAAAATTGAAAATATGGAAATTTATGAAAATGCTAAATTTGATTTTTATGGAGTTGGAGAAAATTTAATTACAAGCGCTTCTGATCCTGTTTTTAGTGGAGTTTATAAACTTGTAGCTGTAAAAAATGATGATGGCACTTACACTCCTAAAATGAAATGTTCAGATTCTAAAACAAAAGCTATTATACCTGGAAAATTGATGGTATATAGAGTATTTGATGAAGATAATAAAGCTCAATGTGATATTATTGCTTTAGATGATGAAGTATTAAAAGAAGGCGAAGAAATTAAAGTTTATAATTTTAATCCTGATGATTTCCACGAATATAGAATTATTAAACCTTTACGTATCGAAAAATTATTAATTCCATTCATTGAAAATGGTAAATTAGCATATGATTTCCCACCTATTTCAGAAAGAAAAGAATATGTTAAAGATCAACTTGAAAACCATACATGGGAATCTGAATTAAGAAAAGAATTGCCTCATATTCATTATGTAGATTTAACTGAAAAAGTATATAACTTAAGAGAAAAACTATACGAAGAACTCCATGGAGGAAAATTAGTTGGTTAACGCTTTATTTTTTGGTGGAGCGTTTAATCCTCCTACTAATGCTCATATAGAACTTGCTAAATATGCTTTAAAAAAATTAAACTATGATAAAGTAATTTTTTGCCCTACAAAAAGTCATTATATTTTAAAAACAGAAGGAAAAACATATAGTTTTAATGAATCAAGTAGATTCAAAATGCTTAAAGATATAGCTAAAAATAATCCTTTTATGGAAGTGAGTGATTATGAATTAAAACAAGATATTCAACCAAGAACTTACTTCACTTTAAAACATTTTAAGGAAGTTGGATATAATGTAAAACTTTTAATTGGTAGCGATTGGTTAGATAAACTTGATTCTAGTTGGTTATATGTAAAAGAAATAGCAAAAGAATTTGGTATTGTAGTTCTTTCAAGAAGTAACGATGATATTGATAAAATCATTAAACAAAATAAATTAGTAAACGAAATAAAAGACTACTTAACGATATTAAAAACACCTGATACATTTAAATTTATTTCTTCAACAAAAGTAAGAGAATTATTAAAAGATTATAAAACTAATATTGATGAAATAAATACATTAATACCAAAAGAAATACATGATTTAAATAAATATTTAATGGAGGAAAACAATATGAAAAATAGATTTATAAAAGTTGGAAGTGCTATTCCTAATTTAAAAGTAAGTAATGT
>CAVDQJ010000009.1:0-2220 GCA_963611005.1 bacterium
GATTTATTATTCTTATTCTTTGTTGTAGAATTAGTATTCACTATTAAAGCATTTATTGATTACACAAGATATTTAGATAACAATGAACACGTATTTGGAGAAAGAATTAGATTTAATAATTTTGATTCATTTACTAAAAAAGTAAACAAACTTATGAAATTTAATGGAGATCAATATATTTTAACTTTCTCTCCAATTAAAATATCTGTTAATGATGAAATATATCAAAGTGAAGAAATTAAAAAATTAAATAAGGAAATAGCATTGTTTTTCCTTGAAAAATTCTCTTTAAAACAATATAAAAAAGTAAAAATGCAATATTGTTATGACAATAAATGTTTCTTACTTTATTTTAGAGGAAATAAAAACGAAGTTATTACTTTAATAAATGATATTGAGGATAACACATATAGATTAGCTAAAGAAAAAGATTTAAGAATCTTTGTTCAAACTAGCTTTGGTATAGCTAAAATTTTAGAGAATAAACCTTTCTTAGCTTATGAATATGTTGATAGAAGTAATATTGCAAGAAGACAAGCTGAAGCTAATAGAGATAAATATTATGAATATCAAGTTGGTGATATAAGAGGAAAACTTGATGATAACACTGCTAATAGTATTCTTGAAGGTTTAAAGAATCAAGAATTCGTAGTATTTTATCAACCTAAATTTAATTTAAAGAGTAAACAATTTATCGGTAGTGAAGCTTTAACTAGATGGAATACAAAAGAACATGGGTTATTATCTCCTACTAAATTCATTCAATTCAGTGAAAACAAAGGTTTAATTCATGAGATTGATATGTATGTTTTACGTAGAGTTTGTAAAGATATGGTAGATAACAAAAAAAGAGGAAGAAGAGTACTTCCTGTTTCAGTTAACTTCTCAATTTATGAATTCTATTGTCCTACATTCCTTCAAGATATTAAATCTACTGTAGAAGAATTTAAAATTGATCCTGCAATGATTGAAATCGAAGTTACTGAAGATGTTTCATTTAAGAGTAGTTTCTTAATCGTATCTATTTTAAAGAAATTAAAAGAATATGGATTTAAGATTGTTCTTGATGATTTTGGTAGTGGTATGTCAAATATCTCTTCAATTCAAATACTTCCTGTAGATGTAATTAAGTTGGATAAAAAATTAATCGATGAAATCGAATATGATTTTAAATCACGTGAAATCGTTGATACACTTATTAAATTATGTAAAGCAATGTCTTGTCACGTAGTTGCTGAAGGTGTAGAAAGCGATAAACAAGTAGAGATATTAAAGAAATTTAATTGTGATTCTGTTCAAGGTTATTATTACGCTAAACCAATGAGTTTAAAAGACTTTGAAAGATTCTTAGTTAATAATACATTTGAAAAGAAACCTAAGGAGAATAAATAATTATGATTTTAATTATTGGAACTACAAAAGATGATATCAATTACTTTGAAGCTCAACTTAAAAACAAAAAAGAAGTAGTAGAAAATAATCATATCAAAGTATTACTTGGTGATATTTTTAATCAATCTGTATGTTTAGCATATGATGTTTATTCTAATTATATGAGTAGTGCTGTTACTACTTATTTAATTAAAAAATATGATATTTTAGCTGTATTTAATGTAGGAAGTTGTCATGCATTTACTGATGATTTACATGCTGGAGATATAGTTGTTAGTGATGTCACTTTACTTGGAGATGTTAATTTAGAATTAATTCAAAAAGTAAAAAGAGGTCAAATACCTGGATTTAATGAAGGATATATAGCAGATTCTTTATTTGTTAACTATATTGTAGAGTTTGCTAAAGACTTCATGTATGGAAATGTACACAATGCTACATTTATATCATGTAATAAAGAATATTTTGATAAAGAAGAAATCAAAGATATTAAAGATGATAAAGTAATCTTAGGAAAAGATTCTAGTATTGTATTTGAATCAACATGTGGAGGATGTGCATTTGCTAGTGAATTATTTGATGTCCCTTATGTTTCAGTTAAAGTAGTAATGGAAAAAATTAAAGATAAAATCACTACTCAAGAGATGATTAAAACAATTAAAGAATCTTCAAAAGTAGGAAAACTTGTAACTTCTACAATTGCTGAAATTGGAAGAAATGATACTGTTATTGATCCTGATTATCAAAACTAGTATTGTTAAATAAAATTATTCATTTTAAAAGGTTAGTATATCTAACCTTTTTTAATTGAAATAATAAATAATATAC
>CAVDQJ010000010.1:0-2065 GCA_963611005.1 bacterium
GAATTATATGTTAAAGCTAAAAAAATAATTTCTTTATATTATGAAAGTTTTATTAATTTAAATAATATTAGTTCAGGTTTTGAACAAGAATTAAATATAGCTTTACCTCCTACAATTTACTCTTCTTTAACTGAAAAAATATTTTCTAAATTTTTAAATGATTACCCTAATGTTAAATTAAATATTTATGAATGTAATTCTTTATTAGCAGAATCTTATTTAAACGATAATATTGTTGATGTAGCTATTATTAACTCACATATCAAGGATTTTGATAAAGTAAATTATATAAATTTAGAAAAAGAAGAATTTATGGCTTTAATTCCATCTAATTCAAGTTTAACAAAAAGAAAAACAATAGAATTAAAAGATTTAAATGAAAAACATATCGCAGTTCCTAGAGCTTATGAAAATAAATTAATCGAACATTTCCATGATTTAAATCTTACTCCTTATATCGATATAACTACTACTACAACAATGGCAAGTATAGTTTTTGCTAAACAAAAAAATATTTTTGCAGTAATTCCTCTTCCAAATAGCGAAAAAGGTGAAGAAAATAATAACTTTAAACCTATAAAACTTAATAATGTCAATGAACTTACAAGAAAAGTTATATGGTTAAAAGATAAAGAATTAAGTTTTATTTGTAAAGAATTTATTAACACTTTAAAACAATAAAAAAATAAGGTCGATCGACCTTATTTTTCTTTCTTTTCTATTAATAATCTTATAGGTTTATAAACTGCAAATGTAACTAAACCTACTATTCCATCTTTAAGAAAATTAAATGGTAATAAGAATTTATACATAATTGAGGGGTCTTTTGCAGTAGTTATTGATTTATCTAATGCTGAAAATAAACCACCTACTACTATCATTGCTTCATCATAACTTTTACATGTTGGAGAAAAATATAAACCATATAAAGGATATATTAAATATAATCCTATTACACAACTAACCAATAATTGAGAAGCTAAACCTATGCAAAAAGATACAATAGCACCTTTTAAATTTCTATGTTTTTTATAAATAAATACAGCAGGAAGAATAAAAGCAGATGTATAAATCAAATCAGCAAGAACTCCTATTCCACCAGTTTCAGGTATATCTTGAATCAATTTAAACAATGCTTTTAATATGATAATTATAATTGCTTCAAGTGGTCCAAAAGCATAACCTGCAATTAAAATAGGTATTTCATCAAAATGTATTTTTAAAAAAGATGGAGTAAATGGTAAAGAAAATTGTAAATATGGTACACAATATAAAATAATTGCTAAACTACCAAATATAGCAACTCTTACAATTAAGTTTATAGTTCTTTTTTTATCTAGCTTCATATAATCCCTTAATAAACGCGAATTATAGTATAAAATCTAATCTAAATTTAGTCAATTTTTTTAATATATTTTTTATATCTATTATATTCTTTTTTAGTTTTAAATTTTAAAGAAATAGACATTAATTCATCATCAAATTTTATAATGTTTTCCTCTTTCTTTTTATATTTTTTATTAATTAAAGACTCTAATTTTCTAACACTTATATTATCTTTTTTAATAATATCATAAAAATATAAAGCATCTTCAGTAGACAATCTTTCTAATGTTTTAGCATGTCCATAACTGATTTTATTATTATTTAAATCTAAAAAGATTTCTTCAGGAAGTTTTTTTAAATTGATAATATTACTCACCTGATAAATTGATTGATTGATCAATACTGATAAATCTTTAAGTTTATAGTTATATTTTGAATATAATTCATTTAAAACTAGACTCATTTCTACCATATTAGGATTTTTATGATCTTTAATATCGGATAATGTTGTTATTAATTCTTCTTCATCGTTCATTTCTAAAACAATGCAAGGAAGTTCCATAACACCTATTTCTTTAGATGCTAAAAGTCTTCTTCTACCGATTACTATTTCATATTTATCATCTTTTACATTTACATAAAAAGGGTTATAAATACCATTTTCTTTTAAAGAATTTTTAATTAAATCTATATTTTCTTTATATATTTTTGCATCTTGTAAAAATCTATTATCAGATAT
>CAVDQJ010000011.1:0-11058 GCA_963611005.1 bacterium
CTATTAAATATTCTATTCAATTTATACTAAAAATCATAATTAAATTAAAACTATAAATAAAAAAAAGTCCCTAACTAGGACTATTCTTTAAAAATGGTGATCCGCCGGAGACTCGAACTCCGGACCCACTGATTAAGAGTCAGTTGCTCTACCAACTGAGCTAGCGGACCAAATGTGCTTAAATATATTAATGTATTTTTATAATAATATCAATGATTTTTAATATAAAAATATTGCCCAATAACATTATGTAAGCGGTTTTTTAACAAAAAAGAATATAAATATATTTATATTCATCGCAAATTAAGATATAATTTTAAAGTTATTTTTAGGAGGTTTACTATGAAAATTAGAAATGTTGCTATTATCGCTCACGTTGATCATGGAAAAACCACATTAGTTAATCAATTGTTAAAATGTTCAGGAACATTTAGAACTAATGAAAACGTTCAAGAATGTTCAATGGATTCTAACCCACTTGAAAGAGAAAGAGGAATCACTATTTTAGCTAAAACTACTAGTGTTATGTACAACGATTACAAAATCAATATTCTTGATACTCCAGGACACGCAGACTTTGGCGGTGAAGTTGAACGTATTATGCACATGGTTGATGGATGTCTTCTTTTAGTTGACGCATTTGAAGGAACAATGCCTCAAACTCGTTTTGTTTTAAAGAAAGCTATCGAAGCTCACGTCAAACCAATTGTTATTATTAATAAAGTTGATAGACCTAACGCAAATCCTCAAAAAGCTGTTGATGAAGTTTTAGAGTTATTTATGGAATTAGGAGCTAGTGATGACTTTTTAGATTTTAAAGTTGCTTATACAAGCGCTTTAAATGGAACTAGCAGTTTATCACCAAAAGCTGAAGATCAAAAAGAAGGAATGGATCCAATCTTTGATTTAATTGTTAACAATATTCCAGAGCCACAAGTTACTGTTGATGGTCCACTTCAACTTCAAGATGCATTATTAGACTATAATGATTATGTTGGAAGAATGGGTATTGGCCGTATTCAAAGAGGTACAATTCATGTTAACGATACTGTTACATGCGCTAGACTTGATGGAACAACTAAACAATTTAAAGTTTTAAAATTAATCGGTTATAGAGGATTAAAGAAAGTTGAAATTGAATCATGTTCTGCTGGTGATATTTGTGCTTTTGCTGGATTACCAGATTTAAATGTTGGTGAAACAATTTGTGAAAATGGTCATGTTGATCCATTACCAAAATTACATATTGATGAACCTACTCTTCAAATGACTTTTGGTGTTAATAGTTCACCATTTAGTGGTAAAGATGGAAAATTATTAACTGCTCGTCAAATTGAAGATAGATTATTTAAAGAAGTTCAAAAAGATGTTTCTTTAAAAGTTAATAGAGTTCCAAATACCGAAACTTGGACTGTTTCAGGTAGAGGTGAACTTCATCTTGGTATTTTAATTGAAAACATGAGAAGAGAAGGCTATGAACTTGAAGTTAGTAGACCAAAAGTTATCATTAAAGAAATCGATGGAGTTAAATCTGAACCATATGAAGATTTATCAATCGAAGTTCCAAATGATTTTGTTGGTGATATTATGACTTCTTTAGGAAATAGAGATGCTCAACTTATTGATATGGATACTGGTGATGTTAATACAAAAATTAATTACATCATCCCTTCAAGAGGTTTAATTGGTTTTGTCTCTAATTTCTTAACTATGACAAAAGGTTATGGAATTATCGCTCATACATTTAAAGAATTTAGACCTGTATCTAGCGATGCTAAAATTGGAGAAAGACAAATTGGTGTCTTAGTTTCTACTGACACTGGTCCAGCTACTCCATACGCTATTGAACACGTCGAAGAAAGAGGTGTTATGTTTATTCTTCCTACTGAACCAATCTACGAAGGTATGATTGTTGGTGAAAATAAATACGATACCGATTTAGCTGTTAATGTATGTCAAACTAAAAACTTAACTAACCAAAGAAGTGCTAATAAGAATCAAACTGTTGTTTTAAAAAGTCCAAGAAAGATGACTTTAGAAGCTTGTTTAGATTATATTAATAGCGATGAACTTGTTGAAATCACACCTAATGCTTTCCGTATGAGAAAGAAAATTCTTCCTCTTGCTGAAAGAAAAAAATGGGAAGCTAAAAACAAGATTCAATAATATTTAAAAATAAAAAGATTTCCTTAATTTAAAGGAAATCTTTTTTATTACTCAATTGATTTTAATGACTCTGCCATATTTATCTTATTTACTCTATAAGATATAGCGATGTTAACAATAAATGCAGTTAAAACACTTACTACAAAAGCAATCAAGAATGTATACCAGAATATCGTATAACTATAAGATATTAAAGGAGTTATATTTGTACTTAATACAATTATTTCTAAAGGATATCCTAATGTTAAACCTAATAAAGCTCCAATAGTTGTTAAAATCATAACTTCATATACTAATGATTTAGCAATTTCAAATCTAGAGAATCCTAATACTCTAAGTGTAGCAATATCTCTACTTCTTTCTTCAAAATTAAGTATAGCTAAATTAATCAAGACAACTACTGCTAATAACAACGCAAATACTTTAATAGTATTAGTCATACTTTTAATACTAGTCATATAATTTTCGATTCTTTTAATGTTTCCTTCTCTTGATAAATAAGAACTTACTCCATTAGTTTTAGCAATGTTATTTTCAATATCATTAATAGATACTTTTGTATCTTTTTTAAGATTTAACCAAGCATATAATGAAGTCGAAGTTAAATCTGGTAAAGTTTCTTCATATATAAATAATGAGTTATTTGAGAATGTATAGAATATTTTTGATACTACCATTTCATATTTTTTACTATTATAGGTAAAAGAAACAGTATCTCCTTCTTTACAGTTTAAATCTTTGGCTTTGGCTTTACTTAATGCGACAGTATTTAAATCCCAATGACCATCAGTAAAATCATCATCATATTTAAAGAATTTTGTCTTATAACTAAAATAGAAGATAGAAATATCTACATTCTTTTCTCCACAACTAACTGTAGTTTGTAGTTTATTATATTCATCAACTTCATCTACTCCATCGATTTTTAATAACTCTTCTTTTACTACATTTTTCTTACTACCTGTATTATATGTAATTGTATAATCACAATCTAAATAAGATGTTAAATCACTATTCTTTCCATAATTAATTGTGTCTTCAATACCAAATCCAGATATAAGTAAACCAGTACAACCCATAACCCCGATTACAACCATTAAGGATCTAGAAATGTGTACTCTAATATTTCTTAAAGCCATCATTAAACTAACATGTTTAACATCGCTTTTCTTGGTGTTTTTCTTTTCTTTTAATTTAATAGTTGGAGATTTAGCTCTCATTGATTCTGTAGGTTGAAGTTTCAATTCTTTTCTAATTATTAAATAAGTTAATAATGAAAATAAAACTATAACTGCTGCTAAAGATGCAAATCCCGCAACAAATGGGAATGAATAACCAATTGTAGGTAAGGAATACAATAAGCCATATTTAATATTCATAACTCTAGGAATTAATAGTGGACCGATAACAAGACCAACTATAGTTCCTACAATCCCAATAAAGTTCATATAACATAAATAATATGTAAGAATACATCTATTACTTATACCAATCGCCTTCATTGTACCTATTTGAATTCTTTGTTTTAACATCATTTGAGTGATTGTTGTTAATACAACTAAAACAGCAACAACAAAGAAAATAACAGGGAAACAATATGCTAAATTTCTTGATTGAACAATATCGTTTTGTATGACGGCATTAGAAGGATAATTTTCTGCATCCATTATAGCCATAACTTTATTTTCATCAGGATATGTTTTTGAGTAATAATCTTTTATATTATTAATTACATCTTTAACCGAATAAGAATCATCTACTTGAATAATATATTGATTTCTTATCGTATTAAATCTTTGAACATATTCATTATTATCATCACTCATTACATTCTCTTTTGCTGTTTCTTTAGCTGTAGAAACAAGTGAATTAAATGTTAATTTATTTTCATCTAAATAATCTAATATTTCTTGCTTAATTGAATCAGGTAAGGATGATTCCTCAACATATTTATATAAATCATCATAATTTATTTCTTCACTAATTTTATCAATAATAGCATTGATTAAAGTTCTTGCTCCTAACATATAGTTACAATCCGTAAATGTACCATTTTGTATATTTTCAGGATGCTTCATAATTCCATTTACTTTTATATTAAAAGTTATGTTCTCTTTATCAAAAACCTTATTAAATCCCTCTTCAATTAAATCTTTAATGGTATCTTTATTCTTTTCAATAAAATTAATAATGCTTACTTTTTCTGAAAAAGTTAATTCATCACTGTTATTAATTGCTTCTTTAATTTCATTAACAATTTCATCATAATCACTTATAAAAGTATCTTTTATTGAACTTAATGTAGATGAAGAAAAAGTAACAGGATATTCACTTCCAATACTAAATTTTAATTTACTATTGAATTCATATTTAGAAACGATTTGTTCATCAATAAAAAAGAAATCTTTACTTAAATCAGCATCAGAATAATCATAAGTAGCTTGATATTCCTTATTTATTGTAGGTCTATTAATCGAAATTAAAGCATATGAAGATATATCACAGACTGATGAAGGGATTAAAGTTCTAGTCTCTACTTTTCCATTTTTACCTGCTAATTTTTTAATCTTATTTAAATCATTTTCAGCTTCAGTTTCATCATAAGTTTGATCTACAGTTAACCATATATCGGCTAAGTTTCCATTACTAGAAGAATAGACAGTATTTACCCTCTTTTCAAATTCAATGCTATTAGCAGATAATCCTGTAAATAATGTAACAGCAATTCCTATAATAAAAACAATAGCAATAAATTGCTTTAAATTCTTACGAAAATCTTTTAAACAACTATGTAAAAGTGTCTTAAATAAACGCATAATTAAAACTCAATCTCGCTTGCTTTCTTAGGATTTTTAATAACTTCATTAGAAACAATTTTTCCATCACTGACTCTAATTATTCTATCTGCTATAACACTAATAGCTTTATTATGTGTAACAATAATAACTGTTTTCTTTTGTTCTTTACTAACTCTATAAAGAAGTTCCATAATTTGAGCACCAGTTTTACTATCTAAAGCGCCTGTTGGTTCATCACATAAAAGCAATGTAGGATTTTTAACTAAAGCTCTAGCGATAGCAACTCTTTGTTGCTCACCACCACTTAATTGACTAGGAAAATTCTTTTCTCTACCAGCTAAACCAACTAAATTCATTATCTCGTGAGCATCAAAATGTTTATCAACTAAACTAGAAGCTAAATAAACATTTTCATAAGCATTTAAAGATGGCATTAAATTATAAAATTGAAATACAAAACCAACATCATATCTTCTATAATTTGCTAATTCCTTTTCTTTCATTTTAGTAACATCTCTACCTTCTAATAAATATGTACCACTAGTAGCTTTGTCCATTCCACCTAAAATATTTAATAAAGTAGATTTACCTGCTCCAGAAGGTCCTAAAATAACTACTAATTCACCTTTTTTAATATAAAAAGAAGCATCTTGTAAAGCTATAATTTCAGCTTCGTTTTTCTTTTTATTTCCATAAATTTTTGAAATATTTTCACAAACTATCTCATATTCTTCATTTTCATTAATTTCTTCCATAATCTACTCCTTTAAATAAGAGGTGCAATAATATGCAATATGCCCCATCTAATTTTTCTAAATATATTAACTTTTAAATAAGTACTTTCTTTTACTTTTCTACCAACTTTTATCATATCTTCTAAATCAGATTGAATTTCCTTTAAACAATCATTTTTATATAAGAAAACCCCATTTTCAAAGTGTAAATATAAACTTCTAAAATCTAAATTTACTGTACCTGTAAAAGCCATAATTTCATCAACTATAACAACTTTAGCATGATTAAATCCAGGTTTATATTCATATATTTTTACACCTGAAGTTAATAATTCAGAATAATAGCTTTTCCCCATGCTATTTACTATTTTTTTATCAGGAATACCAGGAGTAACTATACAAACATTTACATTAGATTTAGCAGCATTTTGAAGAGCTGTTATAAGTTCAGAATCTAAAATTAAATATGGAGTTGATATGTAAATTGATTTTTTTGCACGAGAAATCATACTTAAAATTACATTTCTAGCAGATTCTTCACTATCAAAAGGAACTTCACCTACTGCTTGAATATATCCACTAGTATTAATAGTTTCAGTTAATAAATCCTTATTTGTTTCATAACAATAAATTTTAAAATCATCTCTAGTGTGATCTTTTTCTTTTTTATACATAAGTGACCAAGAAGATAAAAATAGAGCAGTTAATCCATTAACACCTTCACCTTTAATCATTACGATATTATCTCTCCAATCTCCAAATCTTTCTTCTTTATTTATATATTCATCAGCAAGATTACATCCACCAGTAAATGCTCTTACTCCATCAATAACCATGATTTTTCTATGATCTCTACTATTTTGTCTAATATCTAAAAATGGTCGAATATTATTAAAAGCAAAGCATTTAATACCTTGTTTTGCGCATTCTTTATAAAAATGTTTTTCAACACCTTTAACACTTCCAAAATCATCATAAATTAATCTAACATCTACGCCTTCTTTTACTTTTTGCAATAAAATTTCATAGATGGAATCAAACATCTCTCCGCTTTCAATAATAAAATATTCAATAAAAATAAACCTTTTTGCTTTTTTTAATTCTTCTAGCATATGTGGAAAACCATATTGACCATAACGATAATATGTAACTTCGGTGTTTTTATATAAACTATTTAATGCGTTATTTTCAATATAATTACTTATAGCATATGCATCAATATTGTCTTTTTCTAATTCATTTAAAGTTTCGGTAGAATCAACTTTAGCAGAACATAAATATTTATTAATCTTATTATGTCTCAACTCTTTTTTCTTTTTTGTAGTAACTTTATTAGCAAATAATAAATATATTAAAGCACCTCCAAAAGGAAGAAGAATTAATACAACAATCCAAGATAATTTAAAATCGACCTGAACTCTACTATTCATAATAAAAACAGCTAAGACAAAATCAATTACAAACAATAATAAAAATGGTATATACCAATAATCACTAAATAATTGGATAGTTACAACAAAATAAACAAGCGCTATTAATAATGCAACTTCTAAAAAGAACATTCCAGCACAAAAAATTACTCTTCCAGGGAATATCTTTTTCTTTTTTAACGCTTTTTTATTCTTTTTCATATACAAAATTATACTATGTATAATTTTTATATTAAAGTTAATTTATTGAGCAGATTTAATATATTCGTATAAATTATCATAATTATCGAATAAATTATTCGAAACAGTGCTTAAAAGTTTTCTACTATTATGGCCTGTTGTCATCAAATATGTTTTAAATCCGATTGCAACACCAACTTCATAATCGTGTATTGTATCTCCGATCATGATAGATTCATCAATATTAATGTTATTGTTTTTAATATATTCTTTAGCGAAATCAATTTTACCTTTTGCTAAATTATCTCTAGTTCCAATCACTCCATCAAAATAATTTAAAACACCTAAATGTTCTAATTGTTTTATTAATTCATCTTCTTTAGTTGCGCTTAAAACAAATAATCTATAACCATCTTTTTTAAGTTTTTTAAATAAATTTTCAACTCCATCATATAAATATGTTTCGTTTTTATATCTTGAAAAATATTCATTCATAAACTCTTCACTTATTTTATGATAATCAAATTTATTAAAATCATAACCAACTAATTCGTAATAACTTTTTACAGGAAATTTAAAATTATCCAAATAAAAATCTAATGTAACTAATGGTAAGTTATATTTTTTTAACATCTTTTCTTCGATATCAAAACATAAATTTGTATCGTTTAAAATTGTTCCATTAAAATCAAAAAATATATTTTTAATCATAAAAACTATATGTTTTCCTTATTATTTTCTTAATGCCATAACTTTTTCAATCTCAGGAATTTCTTTAATAATATTTCCACTTAAGTTATAGCTTCCTTCTTCAGTAACTAAAATATCATCTTCAATTCTTACACCAATTCCTAATTCTTTAAAATATAATCCAGGTTCATCGCTAATAATGTTTCCTGGTTTTAAAGGTTCATTTCTAGAAAAAGAAATATCATGTGTATCCAAACCAATATAATGGGATACATGATGGAAATAATAATTGCTAATTTCTTCTTTTGATTTGATTAATCCTTCTTTTAAACAACCTTCAGCTAAGAAATCTTTAGCATAGTTATTGAGTTCTTCTAATGTTACTCCAGGTCTAACCTTAGTAATAATCATTTTGTTACACTCTAAAACAATCGTATAAATTTTCTTTTGAAGTTCATTAAATTTACCATTAACAGGGAAAGTTCTACTAATATCAGCACAATAACCATTATTTTTTGAACCTAAATCGAATAAAATTAAATCACCATCATTAACTTTTCCTCTTGGATTTGGGTAATGTAATGTAGTTGCATTTACTCCACTAGCACAAATTGTATGGAAGCTTAATTCTGAAAAATCATAATCTTGAATTGTGTAATAAAATAAACTATATAATTGATATTCATTTAATCCAGGTTTTAAAGCTTTTATTAAATTTCTAATACCAATATTTGTTTTACTAACTGCTTCTTTAAATTCCTCAATTTCAGCTTTAGATTTTACCATTCTTAATTTAGCTAAAATAGGGTAGATATCTTTAAATTCTTTACTTGAATAATTAGCTTTTAATGAATCGATATATTGTTCAATAAATAAACCTTCTTTAATCTTTTGTTCTTTATCAAAATCTAAATAAATATTATTTGCTAATGATTTTTCATTACCATTATCATCTAAAATTGTAGATAATTTTGCATCTAAAGCGTTTATATATAAACAATTATCAATACCACTTAACTTTGTAGCTTCTTCAATTGTTAATCTTTTACCATACCATTTTTCAAAAACTGGATTATATTCATTAATAAATAAATATTCTTTAAAATTACCACCAGTCTTAACTAATACTAAAACAGAATTTTCTTGTTCAATATTTGTTAAATAATAAAAGTTACGATTTCCTAAAAAATCATATCCTTCATCTTCACTTCTTTTTTTAGCTACACCACAAAACATAATTGCAACAGAATAATCTTCCATTGCTTCTAAAACTTTATTTCTTCTTTCTTTAAATTCTTTAGCACTTATCATATTTTTACCTCTACATATTTTTAATAACTTCTATAATTGGATTTACTTCTTCAAGTTCGATCTTTTCAATCTCACCACTATCAACTAAAGTACTATTTCCTTCTTTAATTGGTAATGAAGTTAAGTAATTTAAACCATTATTTTTAGCAAATTCTTCTATTTTACTTTTACCGTAAATATAAATTTTTTCTTTGCAATGACTACATTCAACATAAGCCATATTTTCAACCATACCTAATACAGGAATATTCATCATATTAGCCATTTTAATTGCTTTAGTAACAATTAATGAGACTAAATCTTGAGGAGATGTAACGATTATAATTCCATCTAATGGAATAGATTGAAAAGCGGTTAAAGTTACATCACTTGTTCCTGGAGGCATATCGATTAATAAATAATCTAATTCACCCCAAACAACATCTTTATAAAATTGACTTAATAAAGTAGTTACTAAACTTCCTCTCCAAACAATTGGATCATCCTCATTTTCAAGCAACATATTACTAGAAATAATTTTAATTCCTGATTTTGTTTCTGCTGGTAAAACTAATCCATCTCCGTCTCCATAAGCAGCTTCATGAATATTAAAACTTTTAGGAATTGAAGGACCAGTAATATCTCCATCTAAAATTCCAACTTTAAATCTTAATTTATTTAATTTTGAACCAATCAAAGATGTAACAAAACTTTTACCAACACCACCTTTACCACTTACAATAGCAATAGTATGTTTAATTCTTGATTTAGAATTAAGTTGTAATTTTTCTATTCTTGATGAACAGTTATCAACACCACATTCATTGCAGTCATGATTACAATCACTCATTTTTGCTAACCTCCTTCATTCTTTTAACTTTAGTTAAATTTGCTGATAATATCATACCATAAAAAATATCTTTTATAACGTTTAACGCATTTTCATTTGCATAAAATGAAATATCTGATATTTCATCATAATCTATTTTTTCTATTTCAAACTTATTTTTGCTTAAATAACCCTTTATAGAATTAATATCTTTTAAATTACATGATAAATTAATTAATTCATCTTCATAAATTTCAAAAACAGTGGACATTTCAATGGTTTTTTGAGCTGAAGCAACATATGTTCTTAATAATCTACCACTACCTAATAACACTCCTCCAAAGATTCTAACTACGCATATCATACAATCAACTAAATTGTTATTTAATAATAAATTATATAATGGTTTACCTGCTGTTCCAGATGGTTCTCCATCATCAGAGAATTTACTTTCACCATTTTGTTTAATGTATGCATAACAAATATGTCTTGCTTTAGGATATTCTTTTCTTAATCTATTTAAAATTTCGTTAATATCATTATCATTTAATGGAACTAAAAAAGATATAAAAGTTGATTTCATAACTTCTAAACTTGAAGAAAACTCTTTTTTAACAGTACATAACTTTCTCATACATTTTTTACATATTTATTATATAATAAATATAGGTAAAAATATGAACGAAAAAGTTAAATGTGAAAAATGTGGATTATTAATTGATTCTGATTCTGAACAATGCCCTTATTGCGGCTATAAAAAAGAGGCTGTTAAAGAAGATGTAGAATCTCAAAACAACACTGAAAATCCATCTGAAAATAAAGAAACAAACAATGAACAACAATCTTATGATATAAGAGATTTAGATAACATGATGGGTGTTAATAAACAAAACCCTAATGCTAATCAACAAGCTGAAATATCTCAACCAAAAAAAGAAAGA
>CAVDQJ010000012.1:0-4342 GCA_963611005.1 bacterium
TTAATAAGATATAGCGATATTTTTTTACTTTACAAAACAAATTTTTATATCTATATTATGTAAAGCGAAGAGGCAAAGAAAATGAAATTAGTTATAGTTGAGTCACCAACAAAAAGTAAAACAATTGGCCATTATTTAGGCGAAGATTATGTTGTAGAAGCTAGCGTAGGACACGTTCGAGATCTTTCTATTTCAGGAAAAGGTGGTTTAGGAATTGATGTAGATAATAATTTTAAAACTACATATTCTATAAATAAGGATAAACAAAGCGTTGTAAAACAACTTAAAGCAAAAGCTAAAAAAGCTGATGAAGTAATTCTTGCAACCGACCCTGATAGAGAAGGAGAAGCAATTGCTTGGCATTTAGCTGAAGTTTTAGATTTGCCTTTAGAAACTACAAAAAGATTAGAATTCCATGAAATTACTAAAAGTTCAATTTTAAAAGCTATTGAAGAACCAAGAACAATTAATATGGATTTAGTTCATTCTCAAGAAGCAAGAAGAATTATTGATAGAATTATTGGTTTTAGATTATCTAAATTACTTCAAAGTAAGATTAAATCTCAATCTGCTGGTAGAGTTCAATCTGCAACACTTGGAATTATTTGTGATCATGAAAAAGAAATTCAAAACTTTGTAAGTGAAGAATATTGGACAATAGATACATCAATTTTGAAAGATGATAAAGAAATTAAATTAGATATTAAATCTGTAGATGGTAAAAAATTAGAAACATTAAAAGAAAGCGATGCAAGCAATATTGTTTCTTTATTAGCTAAAAATTGTGTAGTTAAAGATATTAGCGAAAGTAGTAAAAAAGTTCCTAGTAAAGAACCATTTAGAACATCTACTCTTGAACAAGCTGCTAACTCTGCATTAGGTTTTAAAACAAAAGTAACATCTATGATTGCTCAACAATTATATGAAGGTGTTGAAACTGATGAAGGATTAGTCGGTTTAATTACATATATGAGAACTGATTCAACAAGAATTAGTGAATCTTTTGTTAATGATGCAAAAGAATATGTTTTATCTAACTTTGGTGAAGAATACTACAAAGGTATTTTAAAAGCAGGAAAAGATGTTAAATTTTCTCAAGATGCACACGAATGTATTAGACCTACAAGCATTTATAGAACTCCAAAATTAATGAAACAATATTTAAATGCTCAACAATATAAACTTTATAAGTTAATTTATAATAGAACATTAGCAAGTTTAATGAGCGATAAAGTTGTTAATATTACAACTATTTCATTCGCTTCAAATAATGTAATTTTAGAAACTAAAGGATCAACAACAAAATTCTTGGGTTATGATATTTTAAAAATGGATGAAGACGAAAAAGATACATTACCTACATTTAATGTTGGAGAAACATATGATTTTAATAAAGTTGAAAAAACTCAAAACTTTACAAAACCTCCTTTAAGATATTCTGAAGGAAAATTAGTTAAAATCATGGAAGAAGATGGAATTGGAAGACCTTCAACATATGCTTCAACTATTCAAACTTTATTATTAAGAAAATATTTAACAAGTGAAAAAGGTGTTTTAACACCTACTGAACAAGGTATTTTAACAAGCAATGTTTTAAAGAAATATTTCCCTGAATTAATGAGTGTTGAATATACTGCAAAAATGGAAACAGACTTGGATAAAGTTCAAATCGGTGAAGAAGATGAAATTGCATTAATTAAGAAATTCTATGATGATTTTGAAATTACATTTAATGATGCAAAAGAAAAGATTTGGAAAGAACCATTAAAAACAACTGGTGAAAAATGTCCTTTATGTGGAGGAGATTTAGTAATTAGAAAAGGTAGATATGGTGAATTTACTTCATGTAGTAATTATCCAGATTGTCACTATATTAAAAAAGAACCTAAAGAAGAACCAAAAGAAGTTGGAAGAAATTGCCCTGAATGTGGTTCACCTTTAGTTTATAGAAAAAATAAAAAAGGACAAACTTTCATAGCTTGTTCGGCTTTCCCTAAATGTAAACATATCGAAGGTGAAGAAGATCCAATATTAAAAGAAGCTCCAAGTAAAGTATGTCCAGATTGTGGTGGTACTTTAACATTAAGAAAATATAGAAATAGTTATTTTTACGGATGTTCAAATTATCCAAAATGTAAACATAGCGAACCATATGATAAAAAATAATGTAGAAATTAATATTATTGGTGCTGGGTTAGCAGGCTGTGAAGCTGCTAACTTTTTAGCTTCTAAAGGTGTAAAAGTAAATTTATACGAAAAAAGACCAAAAGAGAAATCTCCAGCTCATCACACTGATTTTTTTGGAGAACTTGTTTGTTCTAATTCTTTAAAAAGTAGAAAACTTGATAACGCATGTGGAATGCTTAAAAAAGAGATGGAAGAGTTAGGAAGTTTAATGATTGAAGCTAGTAAAATTAGCGAAGTAAAAGGTGGAGATAGCTTAAACGTTGATAGAGAAATATTTGCTAAATATATAACCGAGAAAATTAAAAATAATCCTAATATCAATATAATTTACGAAGATGTAAAAACGATTAAAGAAGGTATAAATATTATTTGTACTGGTCCTTTAACAAGTAATGATTTATTGGATGAAATATCTTCTTTATCACACGAAAAAATATATGGTTTCTTCGATGCTTCTGCTCCGATTGTATATAAAAATAGTTTAGATTTATCTAATGTAACATATCAAAGTAGATACGAAGAAGAAAACGATGATGCATATATAAATCTACCATTAACAAAAGAAGAATATGATGTATTTTATAATGAATTAATTAACGCTAAAAAAGCTTTATTACATGATTTTGATACCCAATATTTTGAATCATGTTTACCAATTGAAGTAATCGCTTCAAGAGGATATAAAACATTATTACATGGTCCTTTAAAACCTGTTGGATTTAACTTTAAAGAAATGCCATATGCAGTAGTTCAATTACGAAAAGATGATTTGATCGGAGATTTTTATAACATTGTAGGTTTTCAAACAAATTTAACATATCCTGAACAAAAAAGAGTATTTAGTTTAATTCCTGCTCTTAAAAATGCTAAATATGTTAGATATGGTTTAATGCATAGAAATTCATATATTTATGCTCCTAAAGTTTTAGATGATTTTTCTAGATTAAAAATAAATAAAAATATTTATATCGCTGGTCAATTAAGCGGAGTAGAAGGTTATGTTGAATCTGCTGCTAGCGGTTTACTTGTTGGTTATTATGTATATGCTCAAATAATGAATAAAGAATTAAAACCTTTATCTTTTAATACTGTTTTAGGTGCGCTTTTAAGATATATAACTCATACAGGTATGAATAATTTTTCACCGATGAATGCTAATTTTGGTATAATTTATAAGGCTAATAGCATGGATAAAGGTGAAGTATTATCAAGATCTTTAAAAGATATCGAAAACTTCAAAAAACAATTTAATGAATAGACAAGAACAAGAATTTTTAGATTATTTAAGACACGATCTTCAATATAGCGATAACACTGTTATTGCTTATAAACAAGATATTGATCTCTTTTTAGATTACTTATATCAAGAAGGTGAAGATTTTACAAATGTTGATAAACTAATAATTCGAAATTTTATGCAAAGTCGACTTGAAACTCAAAATTATAGAGGAAATTATGAAAGCGAAAGAACGTTAAGAAGAAGAATATGTTCATTAAGAAAATTTTATAAATATCTATACAAGAAAAAAGTAGTATCGTCTAATCCTTTTTTAATGATTAGACAAGCTAAAAAGCATGATAAAATGCCAGACGTTTTATACGATTCTCAAGTTGAACAATTATTAAAAGCAAATAGTGAAAGAACTGACCATTTAAAAAACAGAGATCAAGCTCTACTTGAATTAATGTATTCTAGTGGAATGAGATGTAGTGAAGTTGTTAATTTAAAAACTTTAGATATAGATTTTTCAGGTAGGTTTATACGTGTTTTTGGTAAAGGAAAAAAAGAAAGAATAGTACCTTTTAGCGAAGATGCTAAAAATTGTTTAATAGATTATCTTAAAAATTATCGTCCACTTTTATTGAATAAATGTTCAATTGAAAAAAGAACTAATTATGTATTTTTAAATAATAGAGGGGAAAAATTAACTACTAGAGGCCTTGAATTTATTATGCAAAACATCATTAAAAAGACTGGATTAAGTCTTGGTTTTGATTTGCATCCCCATACTTTAAGACATACATTTGCTACTCATCTTTTAGAAGGAGGGGCAGATTTAAGACTTATTCAAGAATTGTTAGGCCATGAATCTATAAACACAACTCAAATATATACTCATGTTTCAAAAGAAGCTTTAAAAAGCCAATATAATAC
>CAVDQJ010000013.1:0-4249 GCA_963611005.1 bacterium
ATTCCATTCAGATTATGATAAATTGGCTAATGTATTAAAAGAAAATGATGCATTGCTTTTAAAAGGAAAAACTACTTTAAGAAAAGATAGTTTAAGTTTCCAAATTTCTAATATAGAAAGGATTGAAAATAAAAATGAGTAAAATAGTTATTATTGACGGAAATAGTTTATTATTTAGAGCATTTTATGCAACTTTACCTCGTGATGAAAAAACAACAATCATGCAAAATAAAGAAGGAATTCCTACTAATGCTATTTTTGGTTTTGCTAATATGATGACAAAATTAATATCATCATTAAATAAAGATGATGCTATTTTTGTAGCTTTTGATAAAGGAAAACACACATTTAGACATAAACAATTCCCTGATTATAAAGCAAATAGAAACGCTACTCCTACTGAATTATTAACTCAATTGCCTATAGCAAGAGAATTATTAGATTGTTTAAATATAACTTATTATGAAGATGATAATATTGAAGCAGATGATATTGCAGGAATTGTAGCTAAAAAGAGTGAAAAAGAAGGATATAAAGTAGTAATTTATACTTCTGATAAAGATTATTTACAGTTAATCGATGATAATATTACTGTAAGATTAATCAAACAAGGTTTAAATAATATTCAAGAAATGACTCCCACTACATTCAAAGATGTTTGGGGTTTTGAACCTATTCAAATTATCGATTATAAAGGTTTAATGGGTGATTCAAGTGATAATTTAAAAGGTATCCCTAAAGTTGGAGATAAAACTGCTAAAACTTTAATTCAAAAATATGGTACATTAGAAAATATTTTAGCTAATGCAGAAAGTCAAACAAATGCATTAAAAAATAATTTATTAACATATGCTGAACAAGGCAAAATGTGTAAAGCATTAGCTACTATTCAAATTGATTATCCACTTGATATAGATATCAATTCCTTAAAATATAAAGGATATGATTTTAATAAAATTTCATCTTTTGCTAATCATTATGAGTTTAAAAATCTAGTAAATAAATTACCAAAAGATAAAAGATTTGTTAACACTTTAGCAAAAAAAGTTGAGTATAAAGAAATCGACGATTTACCTACAAATAATATAAAAGAGATAGGAATTGATATAGATATTGAAAATATTAATTATCATGATGCTACTTTATATGGTGTTGCAGTAACTATTGATTCTACTACTTTTTATATTGAAAAAGATAAATTAAAAAACGCTACTAATTTAAAAGATGTTTTAGCAAATAAAGATGTTAAAAAATACTGTTATGATTATAAAAAAATCAAATGTGTTTTAAATAACAATAACATAATAATCGATGGATTGTATTTTGATTTATTATTAGGTACATATATTCTTGAACCTTCAGTTAAAAATGATATAAATCAAGTATTAGCATTTTACGATATCGACATAAATTACTGCTTCAATAAAGAAATGGCATTATTTGAAGAAGGAAATAAAGATTTATGCTCTGCTACTAGCTATTTTTCATATTGGTTATATGAGAATATTAAAAATAAATTAGCTGAAGTAAATCAATTAGATTTATTAAATAATATCGAACTACCATTAGAAGATGTTTTAGCAGATATTGAAATCGAAGGCTTTCCAATAAATAAAGGTAAATTATTAGAATTTAAAGAAATATATGAAGACAAAATATCAATAATTAAACAAAATATATTTGCTTTAATAGGTCATGAATTTAATATTAATTCCACAAAAGAATTAGCTAATGTTTTATATAATGAATTAAATTTAAAAGATAACAAAAAACATTCTACATCTGTTGAATATTTATTAGAATTAAAAGATGAACATCCTGTTATAGATTTAATACTTCAATATAGAAAATATTCTAAAATGTTATCTACTTATATCGATGGTTTACTTCCATTTATTAAAAATGATAACAAAATACACGCTACATTCAACCAAGCAATAACACAAACTGGTAGATTATCATCTAGCGAACCTAATTTACAAAATATTTCGATAAGAGATGAAGAAAGTAAACAAATAAGGCAATGTTTTTATTATGATGATCCAACATTAAATATACTTTCATTAGATTATTCTCAAATCGAATTAAGAATATTAGCTTCTTTAAGTAATTGTGAAGCTTTAATTAATGCTTTTAATAATGATGAAGATATTCATTCATTAACAGCTAAAAAAATATTTAATATAGATAGAGAACCTACATCTTTAGAAAGAAGAAAAGCTAAAGCTGTTAATTTTGGTATAGTTTATGGTATTTCTGATTGGGGATTAAGCGAGCAACTCAATATTTCAGTACCAGAAGCTAAACAAATAATATCATCCTTTAACACTAATTTCCCTGAAGTTAAAAAATATTTAAATCAAACGATAGAAAGCGCATCAAAACTTGGCTATTCTACTACTATTTTTAATAGAAGAAGATACATTAATGAGTTTAATAGTAATGTATATGCTATAAGAGAATTCGCTAAACGTGCTGCGATGAATGCTCCAATTCAAGGTTCTGCTGCGGATTTAATTAAAATCGCTATGATTAATGTTAATAAAGCTTTAAAAGAAAACAATTTAAAAGCTAAAATAATAAGTCAAATACATGATGAATTATTGATTAAAGTCAGTGATGATGAAAAAGATAAAGTATTACAATTAGTTAAAGATATTATGGAAAACTGTGTTAAATTAAATGTAAAATTAAAGGTTGATGGAGGTTATGCTAAAACTTGGTTTGATGCTAAATAAATATGCCTGAATTACCTGAAGTTGAAACCGTTATAAACATTTTAAAACCATTAGTTATCAATAAAGAAATAAAGGATATTGATATCTTTTTTCCTAGACTTATTGAAAGTAATATCGACGACTTTTATTTACTAAAAAATAAAAAAATATTAGATATCACTAGATATGGAAAATACATTTTCTTCCATTTTAATGAAGATTATATTTTAATAACTCACCTAAGAATGGAAGGAAAATTTAGATTTTTAAATGAATATAAAAGAATCAAAGCCACTTCTTTAATTTTTACATTCAAAGATAATACTTATTTAAGTTATGATGATACACGTAAATTCGGAATAATGTATCTATCAAAAGAAAATGAATATAAAAATTTAGAAATGATTAAAAAATTAGGTATAGAAGCTAATAAAGTAAGCGATGATGATTTACCTAATTTATATAAAAAATTTAATAAAAACAAAGTTATAAAAGAATTATTATTAGATCAAACAATATTATGTGGAATTGGAAATATATATGCAGATGAAATATTATTTGCATCTAAAATCAACCCTTTAACAAGGGGTAAAGACTTAACTAAAGTCGAAATAGATAATATAGTAAATAACGCTAAAATTATATTAAACGAAGCTATTAAACAAGGTGGAAGCACCATTCACTCCTTCCATCCTAGTGAAGGTGTTGATGGTAAATTCCAAGCTTTACTTAAATGTTATGGTAAAGAAGATGAACCATGTATTAATTGTTCTACCAGAATGCATAAAATATTTGTAGGAGGAAGAGGCACTACTTATTGTCCTAATTGCCAAATTGATAAATCATTAGAAAAAGCCATTGGAATTACTGGTCCAATTGGAAGTGGTAAATCTACTTTATTAAAACATTTTAAAGATTTAGGATATTTAACATTATCTTGTGATGAATTAGTGCACAATCTTTATAAACAATACGAACACAAGGTTAAAGTTAGTAGGATTTTAGGATTTTCTTTTGATATAGATGATAAATTCAAAAAACAAAAAGCTAGAGAAATAATGATTAATGATCCATTAAAAAAGGAAAAAGTAGAAAAATATATCTATAAAGTTTTAGAAAATGAACTTATTAAATATATTCAAAATAATGATTATATCGCTATTGAAGTTCCACTTCTTTTTAAAGCGCACTACGAATATATGTTTAAAAAAATATTTGTATTAAAAGTTAGTAAAGATACTCAAATCAGTCACTTAAAATCAAGAAATGAATTAAACATTTCTAACAGTTTAAAATTAAATAATGATTATAAATATACTAAACTAAATAAAGTTATTGAAATAGAAAATAATGGGGATTTAGATAGTTTATTTGAAATTGTTGATAAAAATTTAAATTAATATAATCCACCATTAAACTCGATTGTTTTATCAATTGAAGAAACAATAATGTCTTTAATTTGTTTTCCAATAATCTCTCCACTCTTTTTATTAATAGCATATAAAGTAGAGATTTCATCTAAAGTATAATTA
>CAVDQJ010000014.1:0-4219 GCA_963611005.1 bacterium
TTTAGTTTATTTTATTACATATATAATTTTATATGGATTTGAATACGCTAGTGCTTCTAGTGTATTTGATATTATTCAAGCAGCAAGTTGTGGAGTTTTAAGTATATTTTTATTATTAGTACTTAAAAAAGCGCATCCAAAATTTTTAAAAAGTTATTATTATATCAACAACAATTTAAGCGAATAAAGCAATACAAGGAAGAATAAAATTAAGAACAAATATAATAAAACTTCCCCATTCAAGAATTGATAAATAACAGTATTTAGGTCTAGAATAAGTTGCGTCTACTTTAACCATTTTATCCCATGTTTTATATGTTGGATTAAGCATAATTATAGCTTGAAGGACTGCAAATATTACACCAAAAACAATGATCAATATTTTTGTAGAACTTTCATTATATATAAATCCAAAGCTTTCTCCACTTCCTAAAAATATGATAGATAATACACCAAATATTAAATTAGACATCGCAAAAACAACATCAAATGCTAGGTGTAATTTATAATTTGATAACTTAATAAAAAATAATGCTAATAATGATGTAACACTAATTGTAGACATTACAATAAACATGATTTGATATACTAAACTACCTTTTCCATTTAATAAGAAAAATATTGAAGGTGAAATATAAAGTAAACCTATTAACACTAAAACAGATAAAGATATCCAAGATTGTTTTTGATATCTTCTAAAATTATTTAATTCAAACATAAAATTATTAAAGAAATTATATACTTTACTATTATTTCTTTGATATATAAAATAACTAACTGCTAAATAAACTACATGAACCAATATTGCTACAATAAAAAATATAACAAATAAATATCTATAATCCATGACGAAGTTCCTCGATTCTGTCTTTATAATTATCACTTTTAAATATAAAACTACCAGCTACTAAACTATTAACACCACTATCAATACACTTTAAAGAAGTTTCTTTATTTATTCCACCATCAACTTCAATAATATATGTAAATCCCTTCTCTTTTTTAATATCGTCTAATTTTTTAATAGTATTTAAAGAAGATTCTAAAAATGATTGACCACCAAAACCAGGTTCAACACTCATCACTAAAACTAAATCAACATATTCTAAATATTTTAAGATTTCATTAAAATCTGTGTTAGGTTTAATACTTACACCAATTTTTTTGTTGATTGATTTAGCATAATCTTTCATCTTTAAAAAATCATTGAAATCAGAAATCGCTTCAATATGAACAGTTACAATATCAGCACCACTATCATAAAAATCTTTATAATATTTTTCAGGATTTAAAATCATTAAATGAACATCATTAATCAATAATTTATTTTTAGAAATACTTTTTAAAATTGGTAAGCCAAAAGAAATATTATTGACAAAATGACCATCCATAACATCAAAATGAAGCATATCTGCTCCAGCATTTTTAATCTTTATAATCTCATCTTCTAAATGAAGAAAATCACAAGCTAATATTGATGGTGATACTAAAATTTTACTCATAACCACTCCTAATCCATGCTTAAACCAAAGAATCTAGTTAAAAAACTATTTCCTTTATTTATAATCTTTTTATTTTTATATACTTTTAAAATATCTTCTCTTAAACTAGATACATCTTTATATCTATAAGAAAGATCTTTTGATGTAGCTTTTAATATAATTTTTTCAATTTCATCAGATAAATTAGGCATTATTTTTTTAGGAGAAGGTATATCGTAATTTACTTGCATAGAAGCTACTTCTCCAGGAGTTTTTCCATCAAAAGGAACTCTACCTGTTAAAAGTTCATAAAAAGTAATACCTAAAGCAAAAATATCGCTTTGAAAATTAGGTTTATTTCCTGTAATTACTTCAGGAGCTAAATATTGAGCTGTACCAACTATCTTATTATTTTCATTAACATTCATCTTTGAATTTATGACAACACTAATACCAAAATCAGATAATTTAACACTACCATCTACACCATAAAAAATATTTTGAGGTTTAATATCTCTATGAATTATATTTTTACTATGTAAATAAATACAAGCATCACAAATTTGAAGCATTACAAGACAAGATTCTTTACTAGAAAGATATCTTTTAAAATCTAAAACATCTCTTAATGTTTGGTCTTTTACAAATTCATTGACAATAAAAGGAAGATGATCGATTTCTCCATAATCATATATTTTAATAATATTTGGATGATTTAAACATGCAGCTATTCTAGCTTCATTTTGAAATCTAATAAGGTTTTCAATATTATCAATAAATTCAGGTTTAATAATTTTAATAGCTACTTCACGTTTAAAAATAGAGTCTTTAGCTTCAAAGACATCACTCATTCCTCCATGACCTAATGTAGAGACAATCTTATATCTTTTATTTATTATATCATTAGGCTTAATCATTGATAGGCTCCCATAAACAACATGAAATATTGTCGCTTCCACCATTAAAATTAGCTAATCTAATAAGACCACTAACTTTATCTTCTACGCTATCTTTAGTATTTAACATAGCTTCTATATCATTAAATGAGACATTATTATACATTCCATCACTACAAAGGAATATATGTTGTTTGTTATATTTAATAATCATCTTATCAAAAGAAATTGAAGGAAATAATCCAATTGCATTTGTTAATACATGTCTATTTGGATTAGTAGCTATATCTTTTTCTTCAATTTGACCAGATTTATATAAATAATTTACATATGTTTGATCTTCACTTATTTGTTTTAGTTTTTTATCTTCGATAAAATAACATCTACTATCACCAATATTAACTATTAATATTTTATTTTTAATAATCATAGCTAAAATTAAAGTAGTGCCCATTCCTTGATATGCGTTATCTTCACTAGAAAGATTATATAATTCAGAATTTATTTTTCTTAATCTTTTTTCTAACCAAAAAGAAGCGTGATATATAGATAAAAACTTATGACTATTTTTAAATTCATTAGTTAAATAAGAGACTACTTCATTACTAGCATAATCTCCTTTTTTATATCCACCCATTCCATCAGCAACTAAAAGTAAAACATTTCCTGATGCATTACATACAATTTTGCAATCATCATCATTGGAAACTCTTACTTTTCCTATATCTTTTTTATAAAAGAAAACACCTTGAACACTATTTATTTTCATTTTTAGCCCTCAATTGTCCACAAGCTGCATCGATATCAGTACCAAATTCTTTTCTAATTCGAGCATTGATTCCTAATTTAATCAATGTATCCATGAATTTATGTACTTTATTTCCAGATGTTCTTTTATATTTCATCTCATTAACTGGATTATATGGAATTAAATTAACATATGCTAAAGTTCCTTTAATTAAAGATGCTAGTTCTACTGCATCTTCTTCAGAATCATTAATTCCATCAAGTAAAATATATTCAATTGTAACTCTTCTTTTTGCAGTAGTTTCATAATATTTAATAGCATCCATTAAATCTTCCATTTTATATTTTAAACTAATAGGCATAATTTTATTTCTAATCTTATCACTAGGAGCGTGTAAAGAAATAGCTAAATTAATTTGAAGTCCTTCGTTAGCATATTGTTTAATTTTTTCTACAATTCCACATGTAGAAACTGTGATATGTCTTGCTCCAATAGCAAAACCATATGGATGATTTAATATTCTAATAAAAGACATAACATTATCATAATTATCAAAAGGTTCACCAGTTCCCATTAAAACGATATGAGAAACCTTAGCGTTTTCTTCTTTTAATAAATTATTTAAAACTAAAATTTGACCAACTAATTCATGAACTTCTAAATTTCTTTGCTTTTTAAATAAACCAGAAGCACAAAAAGCACAACCCATATTGCAACCAACTTGAGAAGAAACACAAGCGACAAGACCATAATTATATCTCATTAAAACAGTTTCTACTTTGCTACCATCTTCTAATTCTAAAAGTAATTTAATAGTTCCATCACTACTAACTTGTTTTTTAAAAATAGAAGGAATTGATAAACAAAATTCTTCTTTTAAAACTTCTTTAAAAGATAAAGAAATATCACTCATATCATCGAAATTTGTAACACCTTTTTCATAAATCCATTTAAAAAGTTGAGTCGCTCTAAATTTCTTTTGACCCATTGATAACATGATTTCTTCTAGTTGTGGTAACGAATATGAATATAAATTTTTCATAAATTAATCTTTCTTTAAAATGCAATAGTAATAAGTTGAATTGTCTTTTTCG
>CAVDQJ010000015.1:0-7234 GCA_963611005.1 bacterium
TTATAAAGGAGAATTAATATGAAGAAATTTTTAAGTTTATTAGTATTAGCTTCTACATCTATATTAGCATTAAGTGGATGTAATGAAAAAACTACTCCTATTGAACCAGAACCAGAAGTAGAAAATAGAGGTTCATGGAGTGATGAAGCTAAAGTATTATTAAATAAATATTGTGGAGAAGTTATACCTTTTCCTCTTGGATTTAGTGGAGATGTTTCAGTACAAGAAAAAACTGATGATGAAGATAATAAATATTTATTAATTGTTAATGAAGCAAAAGAATTTACTATAAATGATTATTATAAAGATTTACAAAAAGCAGGATGGGATGGTATTACTGATTATGAAGGTAATCTTTATCAAGAAACTAGTAATGGTAATAAATATTATGAATTTACTAATATATCTCAAGATAAAACAAAAGGATACGATCTTAAATATTATTTTAGTACTAATTCAGAAAGCAAAACTAAATATAATGTAATCCAATGTTATAATGATTTATCTACTACTACTGAAGATAAATCATCATGGACTGATAAAGAAAAAGAGATGTTTAATGAAACAATTACTTGTATACCTGCTAAATTTAAATTAGGTTTAAATAGTGAAGTATATGCTTATAGTGAAGATTTTATATATGCATATGATACATGTGCTATCAATTTAACTAATGATAATGTTAAGATTTTACAAGATGATGGATGGACAATTGATACACATTTAAGTAAAAATAATAAAGCTTATACATTAAGAAAAGATGTTAAAGATAACGCAATTGTATATGCAAAAGTCTATTATAATTCAAGAAATTTTGTAACTTTCTCATATGAAGCTCAAATTAAAGTTTCAGATACATGGCCAAGTGCATTTGTATCATCATTTGAAACTAAAAATAATTTTACTATTCCTGCATTTGAAGATATTACTGTAGAAGAATATTATTATTACACTAAAAATAATATTTCATATATCTATGCATATACAGAAGATAGTGATTTTGTATATCAAGATTATTCTTCATCAATGAATGATACTACAGCTATATTTGATAATTTAAATCGTTTATATACTGATTGGGAAGAGAAATGGTATATTAAACCTGAAGAAAAATTAGATTACACAACTGAAAAAAAGATTTTTAGAATTTCTTTTGGTGAATTAAAAGCTCCTATTGATGAGATGGTTACAAGTTATCCTACTCAAAAAATTAATGACTTTATTACTACAAATGAATTAGGTGAAGTTACAATACCTACATTTGACTTTACTTCATTAAGTACTTATAACTCTTATAGACTTGAAACAGTTAATTATGCTGATGCATATAAAGAAGAATATAACAACATAAAAGAAGATCCAGATGGTTATGATATTATGGATCCTACTGATGAAGAAGAAATAGTAGCTAGAGCTAAAGAATTAGCTAAAGAAGATACATTAATTAGTATTAAAATTTATGATAAAGCGGATTCTACTACTTCTAGTAAAAAAGTTTATGATTATTTAGAAACTGCTTTAACTAAAATTGGTTGGGCAAGAGTCAATAATTATTCATATAATATCGCTTATGAAAACGCTAAAGGAAATGTATTATTAGGTGTTACTCATTATAATGATGTAACCACTTTAACTTATACATATGGATCAGGAGAAACTCATGATCCTGCATTCTATTTCGCTACTACAAATTATAGTATTGAAGTAGGTGGTACATTAAAATTAAATTTAGTATGTGATATGTTAAGTGGAACTATTACTTATACATCAAGTAATTCTAAATTCACTGTTGATGAAAATGGTGTTGTTACTGCTTCTAATGAAGCTGTTGCGGGAGATTCTACAACTATTACTGCATCAATTTTAGCTGATGGAGAAACTGAACCTAGAACTACTACTTGTTTTATTTCAATTCCTTCATCATATACTCCTTCTAATACAATTGCTAAAGTAGCTGAATTATATAATGATTACTTTAATTTAACTAGTGAAGATTCAGGTTATGCTACTCCTGATTCTGATAATTCATTTACAGTATATCCAAATACTATTACATCTGTTGATGAATTAAAATCAACTGTAATGGATAATTTTATTCCTACAGATTTCTTTAATGGAGATGAGACAGAATGGTATACTGATTCAGATAGTGAATTAGGTGACTATGAATATATGGAATATACAGCATATAACGAAGATGACTCAGCTGTTATGTTAACATTTAAAGCATTTACTAATGCATCAGGATCTATTGGTTTAAACGTAGTAGCTGAAGATTGGTAATTTATTAAAAACTATATTAAAACCTTCTTGTTTTTAAAATAAGAAGGTTTTTTATTTTAATTTTTATATTAAATAAAAAGGTAAATTAATATTACCTTTATATATAATAATTTGGCGTCCTTAAGCAGATTCGAACTGCTGACCTATCGCTTAGGAGGCGATCGCTCTATCCAACTGAGCTATAAGGACGTGTATATTAATTATACTATTTTTAACATCTAAATATTTACTTTTACTTAATAAAATAATAAAATTATATAGTTTTTGAGGTATTAATTATGAAGAGAATATTAATGATATTAGTTTCATCTATATTAGCAGGATTTGCTATTACATTTGGAGCTACTGTATATCTTATGTGTTTAAATTTAGGTAATAATGAATTCTATGCTAAAGTAATAGGTTCTATTATGTTTTGTATAGGTTTATTTACTATTATTCATTTTGATTTATGGTTATATACTGGTAAAGTTGGTTATATATTTGATAATAAACCTAAATATTTATTAGAATTATTAGTTTCTTTTGTAGGTAATGTTTTAGGTTCATTAGGTTTATCTTCTCTTATTAAATTAACTGGAATTGGAACCAAATTAAACGAAACTGCTACTACTATTGTAAATGCTAAACTTGATTCTACTTGGTATTCAATACTTATTATGTCTATGATGTGTGGTGTTATGATTTATATTGCTGTAGAAGGTCATAAAAGATGTAAATATAGTATAGGTAAATTTATATTTGCATTTATGCCTATTATGTTATTTATTTTAGCAGGTTTTGAACACGTTATTGCTAATGTTACATATTTTACTTATGCTGGTATCTTTTCTTGGAAAGCATTATTATATTTCTTCTTAATGTTTATAGGTAATGCAATAGGTTCTATAGTTATAGATGGATTATTAAAAGTCATTAAGTTATTAATGCCTAAAGAAGAAGATAAAGAAAACATTAAATAAAATAAAAATACATGGGAAACCATGTATTTTTTTAATATTTAGAAATCAAATAAAGATATAACATCATCATCTTTTAAACCATCTAAAACACCTAGTTTTTCTAAGTCTTTTAAGTTTGTAGATGTTATACCACCTCTTTTTAATAAATCTTCTTTAGAAGTAAATGGAGTACTTCTAGCTTTAAGTAAACTCTCACTAGCAGCTTCACCAAATCCTGCTAAAACTTTAAATGGAGGTATTAAAGCATTTGAAGAATGATCTACTAAGAAATTCTTACTATCAGATTTATATAAATCTATATTAACAAAACTATACCCTCTTTCAGTCATTTCTAAAGCTACTTTTAAACATTCAAGTATATCTTTATCCTTTTTAGAAAAATCTTGTGTTTTATCGTTTCTTTTAGCGTTTAATTCTAATATCTTTTCATGTATTGCATCTATTCCTTTTACCATAGTTACAATATCATAATCATCAGCTCTAAGTGAGAAGAATGAAGCGTAGAATTCTAAAGGATGATAAACTTTAAAATAACCAACACGTAAAGCCATAATAACATAAGCACAAGCATGGCCTCTAGGGAAAAGATATTCAATCTTTTTACATGATTCAATATAGAATTCAGGTACATTATGTTGTCTCATCAATTCTTCAAGTTCAGGAGTTAAATGTTTATCTTTCTTTCTTACTAACTCCATTATTTTAAATGATTCACTACTAGGTACACCCATTCTTATTAAATAAGTCATAATATCATCACGACATCCAATAACATCTTGAAGAGTAACATATCCTTGTTTAATTAAATCTTGTTGGTTGTTACCATAAACGTTTGTACCATGAGTTAAACCTGAAATAATAAGTAAATCATTAAATGTTTTAGGTTGAGTTTCTCTTAAAACTTGTCTAGTTAATTCTGTTCCAAATTCAGGTAAACCTATTGCACCATTATCAGGTTTCATATATTTATGTTGCATATTTAAAGCAGAATCTTCAGTAAATAAAGATAATACTTTTTCATCATGAAGAGGAATTGCTTTAACATCTATTCCTACTAAGTCAGTTAAAAATTTTAAAGCTTGAGGATCGACATGACCTAACATATCAAGTTTTAAAATAGTATCGTGAATACTACTAAAATCAAAATGAGTAGTTTTCCATTCAGCTGTAGTATCTCCTGCAGGATATTGGATAGGACAAAAATCAAATACATCATTGTCTCTAGGTATAACAACAATACCTCCAGGGTGTTGACCTGTTGTACGTTTTACTTCAGTACAGCCATAACTTAATGCGCTAATCCATGCTGTTTTTGGATTTTGATGGAACATTTCAAAGTAATTTTTAACATAACCATATGCTGTTTTAAATTGAACAGCACCAATGGTTCCAGCTCTATAAACTTTATCTTCACCTAATAATATTTTAGTAAATCCATGTGCAGTTGCTTGGAAATCAGTAGGGAAATTTAAATCGATATCAGGGACTTTATCAGCGTTAAATCCTAAGAATGTTTCAAAAGGAATATCTTGACCATCTCCAACTAAATCATGACCACATTTAGGACATTTTTTAGGAGGTAAATCAAAACCAGATTTATATGTAGCTTTATCTTCAATAAATTCACTATATTTACAATGAGGGCATCTATAATGAGGTGGGAGAGGATTAACTTCAGTTATTTTTGCCATTGTAGCAGCAAAAGAAGAACCAACAGATCCTCTTGATCCAACGATATATCCTGCTTCATTAGTTCTTTTAACAAGTTCATAAGCGATATAATAAGTAACAGCATATCCGTGACCTATAATACCATCAAGTTCTCTATTTAAACGTTTTTCGATAAATTCAGGTAATGGATCACCATACATTTCATGAGCTGTAGAGAAACATAATTTTCTTAAATTTTCTTCACAATTATCAATTGTTGGAGTAGCTAATTTTTCAGGTACTGGATTAAATTTTTCAATTTGATCATTTATTATATTTGGATTAGTTACAACATATTCATAAGCTCTTTCTTCACCTAACCAATTAAAACATTCAAGCATTTCTTCAGTTGTTCTAAAATGTTGATCAGGATTTGGATAATAATCATTAGGGTTTTTAGATTTATAATGTGATAAAGGATGTTTAACTTTACCTACTCCATCACTTTCAATATAAATATCTCTATATTTTTTATCAGATGGGTTTAAGTAATGACAATCTCCTGTTGCACATATCATCTTATTTTTAATCTTTGCACATTTAATTACATCATATATACATTGTTTTAATTCGTTTTCATCTTTTAAAGTACCACCATTAACTAAATATGAATAGTTTTCAAGTGGTTGAAGTTCAATATAATCACAAATATCCATTGCGTTTAATATTTCTTCTTCACTTCTTCTCATCGCACAATAAAATACTTCACCATTAGCACAGCCACTACCGATTAACAAATCTTCTTTATATTCGTTTAATAAACTTTTTGGTGTAAATGGTTTAACACCCATATGGTTAATATGAGAATAAGAGATGATTTTATATAAGTTTTTAAGACCTTTTTTATTTTTTGCTAAAACACAAAGATGGTATCCACCTCTATTCCAGTGTTTTAAATACTCTGGATCTATAGGTAATTTTTCAATATCAAATAAAGAATAATTAACCTTATTTAATTTCTGTTGTAATGCGAGTTGACATGCACTCCAAGCATTAGCCAAAACTTCAGCATCATAATCAGCTCTATGTGCACTTTCACTATCATAACTTACTTCAAATCTTTTACAATATGCACCTAAAGCATGTGATTTAGCTTCAGGATTTAAATATCTAGAAATTTGAAGAGTATCAATTGCAGATGATTCAAGCTTTCCAAATCCATTATTTTGCATTTCTTGAGAAAGGATATTGTAGTCGAATTCAATGTTATGAGAAATAATAACTGCACCTTCAATAAACTTTAAAAACTCAGGTAATACATCCTTTATTTTTGGACAATCTTTAACTAATTCATCTGTGATTTTAGTCTTTTCTTGAATGATATCAGGGATGTGCATATCAGGATTGACTAAAACATCATATCTATCAACGATTAAACCATTTAAAAACTTAACTGCACCAATTTCAGTAATCCTATCATATCTAACATTTAAACCAGTAGATTCAAGGTCAAAACAAACAATAGGTGTCTTTTGTAAATCTACATCAGTAGGTTTAATAACGCCTTTAAAATAGTCGTCAATTACATATAATTCTGAACCATATAATATCTTCATATTATATTTTTTACTAGCATCTTGTGCTTCAGGGAAAGCTTGAACTACTCCATGATCAGTAATAGCTATTGCTTTATGTCCCCATTTAGATGCTAATTTACAATAATTTTTAATTTGTGTAAGTCCATCCATATCAGACATATTTGTATGTAAATGAAGCTCTATTCTTTTATTTTCAGCATTATCTTCTCTTATAGGATCATCAGGTAATAAGAAAATAGAATGGACTACAACATATAAACTATTTCCTCTATATTTATCTAAATCAACTTTACCTAATACTCTTATGTTTTTACCTACTCCTATTGAATTTAATAATTCTTCTTTAGGTGTTCCAGGTTTAACAATGTAATTTAAATATATAGCATCTTCATCATCTGCTAATAAGATTTTAGATATAATAAAGCCTTTTTTAGTAGTCTTATTTTCTATTTCAAATACTTTACCGTTTATATCTATGGCTCCACTATTGGAATCTAATTCTTTTATGAATTTATTAATATAATCATCACTTCTTCTATAAAGTAATTTTCTTTTTCTATCTTCAATCATCTTGTTGTAATTATCTACAACATCTTGTACTAAAACTTTTTCAGCTTCTTCTTTGTTTTTAACAAATTCTTCATTGATTTCAATATCTTTTACTTCTTTAATTTCTATATCATTTCCTATCTCTTTTTGAATAACATTGCGGTTATCTACAATTGAATAATTGTAATTTAA
>CAVDQJ010000016.1:0-6909 GCA_963611005.1 bacterium
GTTTTAGCCTTAAGAATAATCACTGAAAGTGAAATTAATTGTTATGAAATGCTCGGTTTAATTCACGCTAATTTTAAACCAATACCTGGTAGATTTAAAGATTATATCGCAGTTCCTAAACCAAATATGTATCAATCTTTACATACATCCATTGTTGCTGGAGATGGAAATATTTTTGAAGTGCAAATTAGAACTTACGAAATGGATGAAGTTGCTGAAAGTGGTGTTGCAGCACATTGGAGATATAAAGAAAATAGCCACTACAACGCAAAACAAGAGCAAAAAGAAATCGAAGAAAAGCTCCATTGGTTTAGAGATTTTGTTTCAATTTCAAATGATAATAAAAATGAATCTGCAAAAGATTATATGGACAAGCTTACAAAAGATATTTTTGAAGCTAATGTTTATGTATTTACACCTAAAGGAAAGGTTATTGATTTACCTAGTGGATCAACACCAATTGATATGGCATATAGAATCCATACAAAGGTTGGACAATCTATTGTTGGTGCTTTAGTTAATGGTAATTTAGTTCCTATTGGAACACCTTTAAAAACAGGAGATGTAGTAGAAATTAAGACTCAATCTAATGCTCCTGGACCTAATGAATCATGGTTAGGAATGGTTAAAACTAACTGCGCAAAAAGTAACATTAAAAAGTTTTTACTTAAGAAAAATGAATCAATATTAAGAGAAGAAAGAATCAATAAAGGAAGACAAGCTTGTATTGATTTCTTTAATGATAGAGGCGTTAGTGAAAAGGAAATGTATGACTTATTATCTACTAATAATGTACTAAATAACTACCATTGTAAAACTATTGACGACTTATTTGTTAGTGTATACTCACACAACCCTAACCCTTCACAAATATGCGATTTCTTAGGAATTAAACGTAAAGAAATTGAAACTCAAATCAATTTAAGTAAGAAAGAAAACTTTAATGACGATAAATGTCCTGTCACTGTCGATAATGAAACAGGGCTTAAAATTACACTTGGAAATTGTTGTACACCAATTCCTGGTGATGAGATTATTGGATACGTTACTAAAGGAATGGGAATTACTGTTCATAGAAAAGAATGTCCAAATATTATCAATGTTCATAAACGTTTAATCGATGTTCATTGGAAAAAGAATTTAGCAATAGCTTCTTATCCTGTTGATATTGTTATCGAATGTAGCGATAGAGAAGGATTAATTGTTGATATTATGACTTCTTTAAGTGAAATTAGAATTAAATGTACTGAAATTAATGCTAAATTTCATCCTGAAACTTTGACAACAAGTGTTTTTTGTCAAGTTTGCGTTTGTGATAACTACGAACTTGAAAAAGTGTTTTCTAATTTAAAAAATATTAAAAACGTAAACGACATAAAAAGAATATTCCATTAAGTTTATATAAATTTATACAAAAATTACCTTGTTTCTTTTGTATTATATCTAAATATTAGATATAATTATATTTGGAATGAGGTAAAAATATGATTAGTGTTGTAAAAGGAACTCACGATGTAATACTTGATGAAGCTAGTAAGTATACATATGTAGAGCAAATATTAATTAGAACCGCTGAATTATATGGATATAAAGAATTTAGAACTCCTATAATTGAATCAACTCCTCTTTTTATACGTTCAGTTGGTGATTCTAGCGATATTGTTAGAAAAGAAATGTACACTTTTTTAGATAAAGGTGAGAGAAGTATTACTTTAAGACCTGAATTAACTGCAGGTGTTATTAGAAGTATGGTTAATAATAAATTGTTTGTTGATCAAGATTATCCTAGAAAAGCTTATTATGTTGGTCCATGTTTTAGATATGAAAGACCACAACAAGGAAGATATCGTCAATTTAACCAATTCGGGGTTGAATGTGTTGGTGTAGATAATAGTTATAGAGATAGTGAAGTTATAATTTTGGCTTACAATGCTCTTAAAATGTTAGGTTTTAAAAATATTACTTTAAAAATTAATACATTAGGCGATGAAGAAAGTAGAACTAATTACAAAAAAGTTTTAAAAGAATATTTTGCATCTCATATCGATGAAATGTGTGGTGATTGCCATGATAGACTTGAATTAAACCCTTTAAGAATCCTTGATTGCAAGGTTCCTGAAGATCAAGAAATCGTTAAAAATGCTCCAAAAATGAGCGATTTCTTAACAGATAATGCAAAGAAGTACTTCGATAATGTTTTACATATTTTAGAAGACAATGATGTTAAATATGAAGTTGATGATTCTTTAGTTAGAGGACTTGATTATTATAGCGGTGTTGTATTTGAATTCCACTATACAAGTAAAACTGGGAAAAACTATGGTGCAATCGGAGCTGGTGGTCACTATAATAACTTAGTTAAAGAATTAGAAGGACCAGCGATTGAAGGTGTTGGATTCGCTATGGGTATTGAACGTTTAGTTTCAGTAATGAACGATGATGAAATGTTTAATGATATTGATTTAGAAGATACTGAAATTGATGTTTATTGTTTACCAATAGGTGAAGAAAATATCGAATATTCATTAAAACTTGTAAATTCATTAAGAGCATATGGCTATTCATGTGAAATATGTTTAGAAAATAAAGGTATGTCGCAAATGTTTAAAAAAGCTGAAAGAAGAAAAGCTAAAATTGCTTTAATAATCGGTGAAAATGAAATTAAAAACAATGAAGTAGTTTTAAAGGATTTATCAACTAAGATTCAATCAAATGTTAAAAATGATGATTTAATCGAAGTTTTAGATAATATATTTGAAAGCGATCACGAATAAGAAGGTAAAATTATGGAAAAATTAGAAAGAGCAAATTATTGTGGTGAGTTAACTTTAGCAGATGCTAACAAAGAAGTTAGTGTCGTCGGTTGGGTTAGCAAAAAAAGAAATTTAGGAAGCTTAGTTTTCATAGATTTAAGAGATAGAACTGGTATTGTTCAAATATTAGTAAAAACAGAAGAAGTAAAGCTTTGTGAAGTTAGAAATGAATATATCCTTCAAGTTAAGGGTGTTGTTTCTAAAAAAGATGTTCCTAATGTTAATTTAAAAACAGGTGAAATTGAAATTGTAGCTAGTGAGGTTAAATTAATTAACACTGCTGAACAACCTCCAATAATCATTAGTGATGATACTGATGCAAGTGAAGATGTTAGACTTAAATATCGTTATTTAGATTTAAGAAGACCATTAGTTTTATCAAGATTTTTAGTTAGAAGTAAAATTGTTGATATTACAACTAAATATTTCTCTGAAAATGGTTTTATTTATGTTGAAACTCCATATTTATCTCCATCAACTCCAGAAGGAGCTAGAGATTATTTAGTTCCAAGTAGAGTTCATAAAGGTTCATTTTATGCTTTACCTCAATCTCCTCAACTTTATAAACAAATGTTAATGGTTGGTGGACTTGAAAAATATTATCAAATCGCTCGTTGCTTTAGAGATGAAGATTTACGTGCTGATAGACAACCTGATTTTACTCAAATCGATATAGAAACAAGCTTTTTAAATCAAGATCAAATCATCGAATTTTCTGAAGGTTTCTTAAAAGTATTATTTAAAGAAATCGTTGGATATGATGTAAAACTCCCATTAAGACAAATGGATTATGATTACGCTGTCGATAATTACGGAAGTGATAAACCTGATACAAGATTTGATATGATGATTAAAGATTGTAAATCAATTTTTGTAAATTCAGCATTCAATGGTTTTAAAGAAGCAAAATATGTTAAAGCTATTTTAGCAAAAGGAATTGCTGAACAATGTTCTCGTAAAAAACAAGATGAATACAATCTTTTAGCTCGTAAATTTAATTTAAAAGGTTACGCTTGTTTAAAGATGGTCGAAGGAAAACTTGAAGGTTCTTTAGTTAAATTCTTTAGCGAAGAAGAAATAAATGCTTTAATCTCTTTAATGGATGCTAAAAATGGCGATGTAATCTTTATTGCAAGTAGTCAAATTAGAAGAGACATCAACTTTGGATTAGGTGCATTAAGAAGTTATTTAGCAAAAGAATTAAAACTTGTTAAAGATGGAACTTATGATCTTTTATGGATTACTCATTTCCCACTTTTCGAAAAGAGTGAAGAAGATGGTTCAATTACTCCATGCCACCATCCATTTACAAGACCTTGTGATGAAGATTTACCAAAATTAAAAGATAAACCATATGAAGTTTATGCTTATGCTTATGATATCGTTATTAACGGTTATGAAGCTGGCGGTGGTAGTTTAAGAATATATGATCAAAATGTTCAAAAACAAATCTTTGAAATTTTAGGTTTAAGTGATGATGATATAAAGAGAAAATTTGGTTGGTTTGTTGAAGCTTTAAAATATGGAACACCTCCTCATGGTGGTTTAGCATTTGGTTTAGATAGACTTGCTATGATTTTAAGTGGAACTGATAATATTCGTGATGTTATCGCATTCCCTAAGAATTTAAATGCAACATGTCCAGTTACTAATGCTCCTTATGAAGTGGATGATGATCAACTTAAAATTTTAGGCATAAAACTTGATAAAGGAGAATAATATGAGCTTAAAAAAAGAAAATATCGACACATTAAGTGTTAGTGCAATTCGTGCATTATGTATTGATGGAATCAATAAAGCAAATAGTGGTCATCCTGGTGCTAGTTTAGGTGCAGCTCCTATTGTTTACACTTTATATAAATATTTTTTAAATGCTACTCCTAATCATTCTTCTTGGAGAAATAGAGATAGATTTATAATGAGTTGTGGCCATGCTTCAATGTTATTATATTCAGTTCTTCATGTAGCTGGATATGATGTCACAATGGATGATTTAAAGAGTTTTAGACAATTAGGAAGTAGAACTCCTGGACATCCAGAAATCAATGTTACAGATGGAATTGATGCAAGTAGCGGTCCTTTAGGACAAGGAGTTTCAGAAGCTGTTGGTTTTGCAATGGCTGAAGAAAAATTAAGAAAAATGTATGGTGAAGAAGTTTATAACCATTATACATATTGTTTGTGTGGAGACGGATGTTTAGAAGAAGGAATCTCTGAAGAAGCAATCGTCTATGCTGGTTTTCAAAAATTAAATAAATTGATTTTAATTTATGATAGCAACGCAGTTACTCTTGATGGACCTTTAGCTCAAAGCGATGATAGCAGTGTTATTGAAAGATTTATCGGAGCAGGTTGGGATGTTATCACTGTTGAAGATGGTAATAGTGTTAGCGAGATTAAAAAAGCTATTGAAGAAGCAAAAAAATCTACATTTAATCCAACTTTAGTAGTCGTTAAAACAGTTATTGGATTTGGAAGTAAAAATCAAGGAACCAGTAAAGTTCATGGTGCTCCATTAGGACTTGAAGATGGTAAAAACGCTAAATTAAGTTATGGATTTGATTATCCTGAATTTACAGTTCCTGAAGAAGTTTATACTTCATTTAGAAAAGAATTTGTCACTCGTGGTGATGAAGCTTATAAAAAATATGAAGAAGGAATCGAAGAATATAAAGTCAAAAATCCAGATTTATATAAACAATTAGTCGCATTAGAAAATAATGATATTACATCTTTATTGCCTAATGAATTACAACCAATGAACGAATTAAAAGAGGATTCAACTCGTAAAGGAAGCCAAAAAGTTCTTCAATATTTCCATTCAGTTTTACCTAATTTATTCGGTGGTAGTGCTGATGTTGCTGGTTCAGTTATGACTGGTCTTAAAGATCAAGTTAATTTTACTAGTGAATCTAGAGATGGAAAAAATATTAACTGGGGTATTAGAGAATTTTTAATGGGTAGTGCAAGTAATGGAATTTTACTTCATGGTGGACTTAGAACTTATACAGGTTGTTTCTTAGTCTTTGCTGATTATTTAAAACCAGCTGTTAGAATGTCTGCTTTAATGGAATTACCTCAAATATACTTATTTAGTCACGATTCTATTATGGTTGGTGAAGATGGACCAACACATCAACCTATTGAACAACTTTCAATGTTAAGAAGTATCCCTAATACTTATGTATTTAGACCATGCGATAATAAAGAAGTTTATGGTTCTTATAGAGTTGCATTAGAAACAACAAAAACTCCAAGTTGTATTATTTTAACAAGACAAAATTTACCTGTCTTAGAAAATAGTTCAAATTACGAAGGTGTTAAAAAAGGTGCTTATATTATTTCAAAAGAAAATAAAGAAGCACAATTAACTTTAATTGCAACTGGAAGTGAAGTTAGTTTAGCTCTTGATGTTAAAGAATTATTAAAAGATGAAATCGATATAAGAGTTGTTTCTATGCCTTGTATGGAATTATTCAACGCTCAAAGCGAAGAATATCAAGAAGAAGTTATCGGATCTAAAATTTGTAAAAATATTTCTTTAGAAATGAGTTCTACATTTGGATGGGGAAGATATGCTAGACACAATTATGGTATTGATAGATTTGGAGCTAGTGGAAAAGCTAGTGATGTAGTAAAAGCATTTAAATTTACAAAAGAAGATGTTGCTGAATATGTAAGAAGTGTTTTTAAGGAGGTTTATCATGGGTAATTATGTTTATCTTAAAAAATCCAATAAAAAGGGTGAATTAGGCGTTTCTAAAGACGTTTTTAAACAAATTGCAGAAGAATCCTTAAAACAAATTAATGGAATTATATCTGTAAATAAGAAGAAAAAAACTTTTCTTTCTAGTGATGATATTTCAGTTTCTTTAAAAGATAATGAAGCTGTATATTATATAAATGTAAAAGTTGAAAAAGGATCTAATGAAGAAGAAATTAAACAAAAAATACAAGAAGTATTAACAAATAATTTACTTTATCTTTTAGATGCTGTACCATTTAAGATTGTTGTAAAGACAACTATTATTTAATTATTATGAATAACGATATTTTAACAAGAAACAAATTACAAGAACAAGCAATGCAATTGATG
>CAVDQJ010000017.1:0-2319 GCA_963611005.1 bacterium
ATTCACTCCTTGGAATATCGGAAATGTAACGATTAAAAATAGAATCGTTCTTTGTCCTATGGGTGGAACTAGTCTTTTTGGTTGGATGGAACCTAATCATTTTGATAAAGAAGCTGCAGAATTCTTCTTAAAAAGAGCTCAAAATAATGTAGGTTTAATCATTCCTGGTATCGCTCCAATTAGAGATACTTTATTCGGAAAATGGTTATACCAAGGTAAAGGAAAATATAAAGAACTTAAAAAATTTATGGGTGAAATCCATAAAACCGGTGCTAAATTATTTGTTCAATTAACAGCAGGATTTGGAAGAAGTTTTGCTATTACTAATGATTTAAGAGGTTTATGTAAAAATAAATTTTTAGGAACCGTAGCTAAACCAATTATTAATGCTAGTTATTTATGTGCTTCACCTAGTGAATTACCTAATAGATGGGATGAAACAATCGTTTGTAGACCATTGACTAAAAAAGAAATTGAAAAGATGATTGAAGCATTTGCTAAAATTGCTAAATTATGTAAAGAAGCTGATGTAGATGGTATCGAAGTTCATGCTGTTCATGAAGGATATCTTCTTGACCAATTTACTTTACCATATACAAATCATAGAGAAGATGAATATGGTGGAAGTTTTGAAAATAGATATCGTTTCCCAGTTGAAATTGTTAAAGCTATTAAAAAGGCTTGTGGAGAAGATTTCCCTGTCTCTTTAAGATATTCTGCTGTTAGTAAAACAAAAGATTTCCAAAAAGGTGCTCTTCCTGAAGAAAAAGATTATAAAGAAGTAGGAAGAACAATGGAAGAATCTGTTAAAGCTGCTAAATATTTAGAGGATGCAGGCTACGATATGCTTAATGCTGATAACGGAACATATGATGCTTGGTATTGGGCTCATCCACCAGGATATATGCCTGCTAACTGTAATCTTGAAGATGTTAAAGAAATTAAAAAGCATGTTTCTATTCCTGTAGTTTGTGCTGGAAGAATGGAAATGGGTGTAGCAAGTGATGCTATTAAAAATAATGAAATAGATGCAGTTGGTGTAGCACGTCAATTCTTAGTTGATCCAGAATGGATTACTAAATTGATAAATGAAAAAGAAGAGGAAACAAAACCTTGTATTTGCTGCCATAATGGCTGTTTTAACATGGCTAGCTATAAAGGTGCTGCTAATGACCAAGCTTTTGAAGATAGTGCTCATATGGCACGCTGTGCATTAAATCCTCAAACAATGCATGGTCATAAATATGATATTAAAAAAGCTAAAAAGAGTAAGACTGTAGCTGTTGTTGGAGCAGGTGTTGGAGGTCTTGAAGTTGCATTAGTTGCTACTTTAAGAGGTCATAAAGTTACAGTATATGAAAAATCTAATAGATTAGGTGGTGTATTTAACGAAGCTAGTAACTTTGATTTTAAAGAAAAAGATAGAGATTTATTAGCTTGGTATGCTAACCAAATTAAAAAATATAATATCGAAGTTAAATTTAATACTGAAATCAAAGATATTTCTACTTTAAAAGAAGATGAAATTGTTATTTCTACAGGTTCAACACCTAGAAAATTAAGAATTAAAGGTAATGAATTAGCTGTTGATGCTGTTACTTATTTAAAAACAAAAGATGATAATAATTTACCTGATAACGTTGTTATTATCGGTGGAGGATTAACAGGTTGTGAAATTGCTTATGATTTATCAAAACATGGTAAAAATGTTTCAATTGTAGAAATGCAAGATGATTTAATTAGAGCAAGAGGTGTATGTTTAGCTAATTCATCATATTTAAGAGATTATTTTGATTTACATAAAACTCCTGTATATTTAAAATCTGGTGTTAAAGAGATTAAAGAAGGTGAAGTTATTATTAATAATGATGGAAAAGATATTACAGTTAAAGCTGATAAAGTCATCATGAGTGTTGGTTATATTCCTTCTCCACTTGTTGAAGAAAGTAAACATGTCCATTTAGTTGGTGATTGTTTAAAGGTTGGTAATTTAAAAACAGTTATTTGGAGAGCTTGGGATATCGCTACTAAATTATAATTGAGGAGACTTATTTATGATTGATTATAAAATGGAATTAACTGAAGAACAAGTTGCACTTTTAGAAGGAAAAGAAGGTGAAACTAAAAGAAAAATGATGGAAACATTAGTTCTTTTTGGAGATATTTTTAATGCAAAAAGAATGGTAAATGTCACTCATTTACAAGGTCATTTAGTAACATCATTTGGTATTCCTTTATTAAAACCATTATATGGAACAATGGAAGAAATTAATAAAGAAAATATTAAAGCTAGTGGAGGATTTACAATTGATCCTAGAC
>CAVDQJ010000017.1:2329-4658 GCA_963611005.1 bacterium
ATCCTAGACCATTAGATTATAAAAATGTTAAATGTAACGCTTTAGAAAAAATAGTTTTTAATAAGATTTTATATGGTAAACAAAAAGAATATGAAGATGAATTATTAAAAGCTGGTTTAACTGATTTAGATTCATTTAGTTGTACTTGCTATTTATCTGAATGTGGAAATAGACCTAAAAAAGGAGATATTCTTTCTTGGGCTGAAAGTAGTGCTGTTGTATTTGCTAATTCGGTATTAGGAGCAAGATGTAATAGAAATTCTGGTATGCTTGATTTATTTGGTTCTATATTAGGTTTTGTACCTGAATTTGGTTTGCTTTTAGATGAAAATAGAAAAGCTACTTGGATTGTAGAAGTTAAAACTACTAAAATTCCTGAAGCTCAAATATTAGGTAGTGCAATCGGAATGAAAGTAATGGAAGAAGTACCTTATATTTATGGTTTAGATAAATTTATTGGATCAGAATTAAATGATGAAAATGAAGGTTATTTAAAAGATATGGGTGCAGCTAGTGCTAGTAATGGTGCAGTTGGTTTATATCATGTTGATAACTTAACTCCTGAAGCTAAAGAATTAAAAGAAAAATTAATAAAAGAAGGTGCTAAAGTTTATGTTATTGATGATGCTGAACTTGAAAGAGTATATAAATCCTATCCAAATATGTGGAAAAAGAAAGATAAAGCACCAGAATTATGCTTTATTGGATGTCCTCATTTAACATTATCTCAAATCATTAAATGGCATGATAATATTAAAGAAAGTTTAGTAAAACATAATAGAAATAAAGTAGCTTGTAAAGTTGTTTTAACAGTAGCTCCTAAAGTTAAAAATAAATTAATTGAAGAACATAAAGAAATTTATGATGAAATATATGCAATGGGAGTAACTGTTTCATCTATTTGTCCTTTAATGTATACTAATAACCCATTAGTACATAAAAAAGCTATAATTACAAATTCTAATAAATTAAGAACATATTCTATGGCTCGTTATTTTAAAGATGAAGACATACTTAAATTAATTAGTGGAGAAAGGATATATTAATTATGAAAGAATTTAAAGGTAGAGTTATAGCTAAAGGTAACTTTAAAGGAGAAGCTTGTGTTTCTCATCAAGGTTTTAATACACTTGCAAGTTTTCAAAAATCAGCTTTGATGAAAAAGAAAAAAGTAATAGTTAGTGACCAAAATAATAAAGATTTATTTGGAGTAGATATAACTAATAAAATATTATGTTTACCTATTACAATTGGATCTACAACTGGAGGATTAGTTATTCAAACAGTTTGTGATATGAAAATTAATCCTAGAGCATTCTTATTTAGTGAAGAAATAGATAGTTTAGCTGCTAGTGGTATTGTTTTATCTAAGGTTTGGCAAAATTCTGATATTATCTGTATTGATAAATTAGGTAAAGAATTTTTAGATACAGTTAAAACTGGTGATAAACTTGAAATTAAGGAAGACGGTACTGTTATCTTATTGTAATCATTAAATAATTAAATTTTAAAAAAGAAGTGCGAATTACTTATGAATTTGCACTTTTTTAATGTTTTTGACACTTAAATTTAGTAATAAAAAATAGTATAATTTATATATGATTACTATTTATACATCTCCAAGTTGTGCTAGTTGTAGAAAAGTTAAAAACTGGTTTAAAGAACAAAAGATTCCTTTTAAAGAAAAGAATATTTTTTCTAGTGTTTTAAATGAAAAAGAACTTAAAGATATATTAAGTAAAACTGAAAATGGTACAGATGATATTATTTCTAAAAGATCTAATATTATTAAAGAAGGTAATGTAGATATCGATAGTATGTCTGTTAATGAATTAGTTGCATTTATTAAAGCTAATCCAAGTGTTTTAAAAAGACCTATTATTTTAGATGATAGAAGAATACAAGTTGGATATAATCCTGAAGATATTAGAATGTTTATTCCGCTTGCTAAAAGAATTGCTGAAATTAGTTGTACACATCATTGTAATGGACTTGAATGTGAATGCAATAAAATAATTACTGAAGAAAAAGAATGTTCATCATGTAATGGATGTAAAAAATAGACTTTAAATAGTCTTTTTTTTATTAAATAAACTTACATTACTTGTTAAAAATTTTTTTAATATTAAAATATTAATGAGGTAAATTTATGAATAAAGAATTAGATCAAAATGTAATTAAAGAATTTAGCAAAAATTACAAAAAAAGAAAGATTAATAAAGTAATTGAAAACGCTGTTAAAGTTAAAGGAGTTAATTTAGTTAGTTATAATCCGGATTATGAAAAAGAATTAACAAATCAATTTTCAATTGAAGTTAAAGATATCGGA
>CAVDQJ010000018.1:0-2196 GCA_963611005.1 bacterium
AAACAAGAATTAATCGCAAATAAAAAGACATTAAACTCAACAGATAAGTCAATTTTAGATATTGTAACGAAGGTTTTATGTGAAGAAATAGCTACTGTTTTAGAAATGGAATATGATGATGCTTTAAATATTGTTACAGATAAGTTTAAGGTAATTAGATAAAAATTAGTAGATATTTAGTATATAAGTAGTAGATAATTGTGTATGGAATTAAATTTTTATAACAAAACTAGAAAAGATGTAAACGTATATAAACAAAAATTTTTTGAGTTGTTCAATAAAACAAAAGAGGTTTTAAATCTTAAAAATGATTTTGTTATGTCTGTTACAATAGTTTCTAAACCAAAAATTCATTATTTAAATAAAACTTACCGAAATATAGATAGACCAACCGATGTTATTAGTTTTGCTTTTTTAGACGATAAAAACGAAGTAATTAATGGTAATTTTCCTATTGATTTAGGAGAAATATATATATGTTATGATGTTTGCAAAGAAAATGCGAAAAAGTATGGAAATTCTTTTGATAGAGAATTTTGCTTTTTGTTCATTCATGGATTGTTGCATTTATTAGGTTATGATCACCAAACAAAAGAACAAGAAAAAGAAATGTTTTCATTGCAAGATATCATTTTACCGCCAAAAAAGGAGATTTAAATGACAAAAGAAGAATTAGTACAAAAAGCTATTGAAGCTAGAAAAAATTCATATTCACCATATTCACATTTTGCTGTTGGTGCTGCATTATTAACTAAGGATGGTAGAATATTTTTGGGAGCTAATATTGAAAATGCTTCTTATCCTGTTTGTATGTGCGGAGAAAGAAACGCTTTATTTAGTGCTTATGCAAACGGTGTAAAACGTGATGATATCGAAGCTATTGCGATTGTAGCAGATACAGAAGAACCTGTTTCACCATGTGGAATGTGTAGACAAGCTTTAAGTGAATTATTTCCAAAAGAAGGAAATATATATTTAGGTAACTTAAAAGGTGATATTAAAACAACTAATATTACTGAACTTTTACCATACGCTTTTAGTGGGGATGACTTATAATGAAAAGTGGTTTTGTTAGCATAATCGGAAAGCCTAATGTTGGTAAATCAACTTTATTAAACAAAATTATTGGAAGTAAAATATCTATTGTTACTCCAAAATGTCAAACAACAAGAAATAGTATTCAAGGTATTTATAATGACGATGAATCTCAAATTATATTTATAGATACTCCTGGAATCCATAAGCCATTTAATGAATTAGGTAAAGCATTAGATAAAGTATCATATTCATCAATTAGAGAAAGTGATATTTCTCTTTTAGTAGTTGATACAAGTAGAAATTATGCTGATGACGACGCTTTTTTAACTGAACATATTAAATTTGACAATAAATTAATTGTAGTTTTTAACAAAATTGATCAAACAAATATTGAATTAATTACCAAAATAAAAGAGAAATACAAATCAATTTATTCAGACTGCGAATTTATCGAAATTTGTGCTTTAGATGGTTTTAATGTCGATGGGTTAATTAAATTAATTAAAGATAATCTTCCTGAAGGTCCTCAATATTACGATACAACAATGGTTACAGATAGAGATTTATCTTTTAGAATTCAAGAAATTATTAGAGAAAAAATACTTTTACTTTTAAAAGAAGAAGTTCCTCATGGAGTCTTAGTAATTGTAGAAGAAATTCATAAAGAAGATGGTAGACCAAGTATTTATGCTAAAATAATTGTAGAAAAAGAAAGCCACAAAGGAATTATTTTAGGTAAAGGTGGAAATATGATTAAAAAGATTGGTACATATTCTCGTCAAGATATAGAAAAGATGATCGGAAAACATATCAATCTAGAACTTGTTGTTAATGTTGTTGACAACTGGAGAAATTCAAGTAGATTTTTAATAAAAGCTGGCTATAAAATTTAATGCAAGAAATTGAAGGAATAATAATTAGCGTTAACAAATATAAAGATAATGACGCTATTTTAAATATATTAACTAAAGAATCTATTATACCTGTTTTAGCTAGAGGTATTTTTAAAGAAAACAACAAAAATCATAAATATGTAAATAAGTTTATTTATGCTAATTTTGAATGTTATGAAGGTCCTACAAAAGGTTTAAAATTAAGAGGAGCGAATATTATTGAATATTATCCATTCTTTTTTAAAACTTATGATTCATATATTAT
>CAVDQJ010000019.1:0-2267 GCA_963611005.1 bacterium
TTATTAATCTAATTTCGTTATTAGATAAACCTGATTATGGTCAAATTGTATTTGATGATAAAAACATCAATAAATTTTCGCATAAAAGAAAGCTTCAATATCATAGTCAAGACATGGCGATTGTGTTTCAACATTATCAACTTTTAGAAAATGAAACTGCTTTATTTAATGTAATGCTACCAGCGATGATGAATGGATACACTGAGAAAAAAGCAAAAGAAAAAGCTATTCATCTTTTTGAAAGTATTAATATTAAAAAAGATTTATACAATCGAAAATGTAAGGACTTAAGTGGTGGAGAAAAACAAAGAGTAGCCATATTAAGGAGTTTAATTAATGAACCTAAAATCTTATTAGCGGATGAACCAACAGGGGCGTTAGATAGCAAAAATTCTTTATTAGTGATGAAACTATTAAAGGAAATTAGCAAAACTAGATTAGTGATTATGGTGTCCCATAATATGAAATTAGTGCAAAAGTACGCAGATGAGATTATTACTTTAAAAGATGGTAAAGTTGAATCTATCAAACTTATCAAAGAAGTTAAAAATAACCATAATGAAGTAAAAAAAGCTCATTTAAGAAGAAAAAGCTTATGGGTGGATAAAATTACGCGACATAATTTTACTCGCCGCTTTAAGCGTAATTTATTATCGATTATTTCTTTAAGCATTTGTTTAATTAGTTCGATGTTAATTATTGGCTTTTCTTTTGGCAGTGAATCTTCAATTATTAATCGTAGTAGAGTGCAACTAGATTATGGCGTTGCAACCTTATATAAAGAAAATAAACAAGAAATAAAAAATAGCGGTCTATCATTAGTCCAAATGACTAGACCTTCTAAAGAAGAAATAGAGAGTGTAGATGGTACTTTAAAAGATTTTTATATCGAACTAAATTACGATACTTTAATACCTCCAGGACTCAAAATAAATTTAGGGGATGAAACATTAGAAGGAATTTATTATTATCCTATTCATTCTTATCTTGATGAAAGCATTGATTCTTCGTTATTAAAAGAAGGTAAATTTCCTTCTATTGACACTCTATTTGAAGTTGTGATCAATCAAAGTGCAGAGGCATTTTTAAAAAAGAAATTAGGCTATTCACCATTAAATGCAGTTTTAAAATTGTCTACATCTTATGAAACTCATTTCTACACAGATGAAGAAAATAATCCTGTCATCACTGATATTTTCATTTTCCAAAAAGAAGTAAGAATAGTAGGAATTATTGAAGAGATGGATTTTTTAAGTTCCCCAAAAATCTATTATTCCTATAATGCGATGACAGATTATCTCACTAGCGCAGTGTTAAATAATCTCTCCAGTTATTATGAATATGATGTCACTTGGTTAGATAGATTATATCAATCTAATAATAGTGAAGAATTATCTTCATATTCTTATCGTTTATTTTATAAAAACATTCACAATATTGAATCGTTAGAAAAGAGCATTAATGATATCTCTGAACCATTTAAAATTGAAAGTTCCGCAATAACAATTAAAGAAACCTTACTTCAATTAGTGGAAGCAGCGTCAATTGGAATGGGTGTCTTTTTAGTAATTGCGATAATTGGTTCTATTTTAATTTTAGGTATTATCTCTTTTTCCTCCTATTCGGAAGAGAGAAAAAATAGTGCGATATTAACTTGTTTAGGGGCAAGCCAAGATCAAATCACATCGATATATTTATGCGAAAACTTATTTATTGGTTTAATCGCTCTATTTATTTCTTTAGTGTCTTCCCCTTTATTAGCGTTTTTAGTTAATCAACTAATTGCTTCTTTAACAGGTTTTCAAAATATGATTCAAATACCTTTATTAAGGTTTTATAACCATCCATTTTTATTTCCTTTAATTTTATTAATTAGCACTTTTATTGTCTGCTTATTCGCTACTTGTTTACCAATCTTCTTTTCGAAAAAGATTTCTTTAAAAGAGGAGCTAAAGGACGAATGATTAAGTTTCATAAGGTCACTAAAAGATTTAATAAACATGTTGTTCTAGATGGCATTACTTTACAATTGCCTAGAAGTGGCTTAATTGTGATACAAGGCCCATCAGGATGTGGCAAAACAACTTTGTTAAATTTATTATCTGGACTTCTTCCATTTGAAGGGGATATTGAAGTTGATTCGCATCACCTTTCCAATATGAATGAATATCAACTTTCAGAATTTAGAATTCATAACTATGGGTTTATTTTTCAAGACTTTAAATTATTTGAATCAGAATCAGTTTTTGACAATATTATGTTTCCTT
>CAVDQJ010000020.1:0-14399 GCA_963611005.1 bacterium
GTTTTATATTATCAAGGAAGAATGTTCCAGAATTCAATGGCTAACAAGCAAAATGAACAATCTTTAAACTTTTACGATTTACCAAAGAATTTTAGAGAAATCTTAAAGAAAGATTTTACTGATTTAAGATTTGATAAACCACAACTTTTACCATTTAACGATTTAGGTTGCTATGTTTTACAAATAAATGGACAAGACCCAACTATTCCAAATGGTATGTTTGGACAGTCGTTTTTAACTGATATTCGTTCTTGTTTAGTAGAATATGAATTGATTAACGCTTATTCTTTAAGAGATATGTATAACGCACAAGGTCGCGTAGGTATTCCAAAATCATTATCTATGAACGATATAAACGGTCAAAATGTTTATGATGCAAATATGGGAAATTATGAAATATTTCCTGGCGACCCTGATAAGCAAAAACCAATTATCACACAATTTGAATTAAGAGCAGAAGAATGGATTAAGAAAAAAGATGACTGCTTAAAGAAAATGGCTACAATTTTAGGAATGTCTCCAAAAGTTATTGCAAGTTATATTAACCAAAGGGGTGGTTTTGGCAAAACTGCTACCGAAGTAGAAAACGATGAAGCATCAACACAAACTTCTATTGAAGATAAAAGGCAAAATCTTGCAAATACTTTAAATAAAGTTATATCTACTATTTTAAAATTCTATGGTTTTGCTCAAAAAATCACTGCTAGATTTATTGACGGAGAAAATAAAATGTCTCCATTACAAGTAAAAACAATTATTTTCAAATATCAACAAGGCTTAATTGATTTAAAAGAAGCAACAAGAGAATTAAATCCAAATGCAACTGAAAGTGAAGTTGAAGAACTTGTTTTAAGAGCAAAAGAAAGACAAAAAGAAATAAGCAATATGGAACAATTAGATATTGATAATTTTGGGAAATACCTAAATGAAGAATAATCAAGAAAAAGCACAAGAAAGCACTTTAAAACTTGAAAGAGCAATAAAAGTTTTAATTCTTTTATGTGCTTTAAATCTCGTAAATAACAGTGTTTTATTATACAAAATCAATATTCTTATTAGTAAATATAATAAAGAATTACCAAAAGACTTAATTGATAGAAATAAATATATAGTAGGCTCTTATTCTAGTGCTATGAATTTAGTTAGAAATGTGTATGATCCTATTATTTATAATTTTGAAGATGATTTATACGATAAACCAATAGATTTTATTAGGGATTCATATAAAGCTGACCCTACAAATGAGTATTATTACGATATTATTAAAAATGCTTTAAAAAATCTGAATAGAAATGAGCTTGTTTATAGCGAAAAAGGCAAAAAACCTATTACATTATGGCAAAAGGTTGAACTTGATATAAGACATAACGCACAAATGGAAATGGTAGAAAATGCTAAAAAAAGTGGTTATGATTTATGGTGGTTATCTTCTCACGCAAATTGCAGTGAAAGATGTGCAAAGCACCAAGGAAAGTTAGTAAGTTTAACACTTTCTTCAATAGATGATACATTTTTTACAGGACAAATTGTTGACGGAATTAAAGTTTATTCATTTACTGATATAGAAAATCAAGTAGATAAATACGGCTATAAAAATAACATCATAAATGGCTTTAATTGTAGGCATACAATGTATAAATATGAAAAATGTGGTGTTAGACCTAAAAAATATAGTGAAAATGGTGTAAGCAAAGTTAGAAAATTAGAAAATGCACAAAGAGAAATGGAAAGAGCAATAAGAAGAAAGAAAAGTGCTTATGAAACAACTAAATACATTTACCCAGAACAAACAAAAAAACTAAAACAAGAAATAAAAACACTAACAAATCAATATAAAGAATTTTGTAATAAATATGGACTAGTTAGAGAAGATTATAGAATTTTTTAATTATTGAAATAAAAACAAAAAAATAGTATTATTAAAGTAATTAGTTATGATTTAATAGTTGTGAAGTTAAACATTAAACTAATTATCTTTTCATTAAATTATGGTGGGCTTGTTTCTTCCAAAGGAAAAATGGGCTAGTTAAAATGCACGTATTAATTTGATGTCTGAAAGGAGTATTCACAAATGACAAAAGTAGAAAAAGTCAAAAAACTTATGGAAAAGTATGGTTTATCTTTAAGTGATTTAGAAGATGTAGAAGATGAAGAAATTAAACCTACCGAACCAAAAGAAGAAATTGAAGAAGTTAAAACTGGAAAAGTAGAAGAACAAAAAGAAATTGAAAAACCGGTTGAAACTGAAATCAAAGAAGAACCAAAGGTTGAAAACGAAACAACCGAAGAAGTTAAAAGCGAAACAAATGACATTTATAAATCAAAGTTTGAAGAATTAAACAAAGAAATTGCAAGTTTAAAAATGTTAGTTGAAGCACAATCTGCTAAAACCGATAAAGCGTATGAAATGTTAGACGCACAAGGAAAAACACCAAGTGAAGAAGAATATGAATATACACAAAAGTTAGGTTCTAGCGACATTCAACCAAACTTTAATTCAAGCGAAAAAGATGGAAATGAATTTGCTAATGCTTTACAAAGTAAAAAAAATCGTTAATTTAATTTAAAAGGAGCATTTTATGGCAGAAAATTTATTATCAAATTTTGGAGCACCTACTATCAATGGTATTGCTGCTCAAAGAGTTTTATCTAATCAAATTTTAGAAAATTTATATCAAGGTTTAATTGAAAGCGATGGCGAAGGTGTCACACAAAGATTTACATACGATGTAAGTGGTGCCGAAATTCGTTTTACACACGTTAAACCAGTAAAAGCACTCGCTAGGAGATTAGGAAGCGCTGTTAATGGCGGAAACTTCCCAATTAGTGCGAAAGAAGGCGAAACTGATACGTTTGGAATTAAAGTTTTAGATGTTTTAGATGACCCAATTGATTTAGCACAAGTTTCAATGAATATGATACCTGTTGACTTCCTTGGTGCTTATGTAAAATCATATACTGATCAAGTCAATTTAAACATTAACGCATCAACTATTGCAGGAAAATATTATGCAACATTTATGAAAGATGCATTAGGTGGTGAAGTTAATATCACTGAATATGATGGTGTTGACCTTACAACAGCATTATTAGATGCAAATTCATTATTAGATGATGGTGCAGCAGAGATGGGCGTCTCTATGTTCCCACAAAACGATAGATGTTTAACAATTCAAGCAAAATATCGTTCAACATTACTTGCAAAAGGTATTTTATCTATTGGTGGAGCAAATTACGCTTATGATATTGCGAAAAATGGAACAGTTAGTGCAGGTGCTACACCAAGAAAGAGTGAAGATGGTTTTATCGGTGTATTTGATAATGTCCCAGTTCATATCGTTTCAAGTTTAGTTTATAAAGTCGCTGCTGAATATATCGGCTTAACTGAAAAAGACTTAACTCAAGTTATTGCTTGTGCTTCAAGTGGATTTGCTAATGTTAGAGCAATCGCAGCAGTTAAAGAAGTTAAAATTATTGACCACCCAAATGGACAAGGTATTAGAATTCAACCATTAACAAGATTTGGTTTTGAAGTTGTTCCAGGTTATGAAAAAGGCAACTCACTTGTTGTTGGAAAAGACTTCACTAACTCTTACAAAGCATTAAAAGAAAATGTTTTCACTGATTTAGATTTATCTAAATTCGTAGTATTACCATTCGGCTCAAGAGAAGCGTTTGATAAATCAGCAATTAGTTATGTTGCATCAAGTGGTTCAATTACAGTTAAATTGCCAAACGGAGCAAAAGCAGCAGTTATCGCTGACAAGAAAGGCGAAATTGACAGTGTTGCAAAATTCTCAACAGCATACGTTGCAGGTGCATCAACTGTTAAATCTATTTTAACAAGTGATACATCAAAAGTATTAGACGGCTTTAAATCAACAAAACTCGCAGTTTTAGTTGTATGTGCTGACGGAACTTGTTATTTAGAACACGTTGAATAATTTAATTAAAAACGCACTAAAAGGCACTCATTAAAAATTGAGTGCTTTTTTTCGTTAAAAATTGTATAATTTAGTAATAAGGAAGATTAAAAATATGACACTTAAAATATTAGAACCATTCAACGATGATTTATTAGAATATGACAAGGCAAATGAAGTTTATGTTTTAACTTTATCAATTGCTTATACTTTAATAGGAAATGTTTTTAAAGATGATAAAGAACTTCAAAGAAGATTAAAGCTCAATTCAATAATTGTTTATAATTACATTTACAATCACGGAAACACAAATAATAAAAAATACACTAGATTTATTTTAAATAATACTGAGCAAGGAAGAAAATTCATTTATCGTTGTTTAGAAAGTCAAATAATTGCTGATGCTAAAAGCGGTTATAACGATTTAGGCAGTGAGAATTTAGTTGATATGCAGAGTGGAAATGTTATTGATAGAAATAAAATAAGGGAAAATCTAGTAAGTGTTAATACAGAAGAAATTATTATAAATTCAAAAGCCGACTTAAGTGGCTACAATGTAATATGTCAAATGCCTTATTATATTCCTGAAATTGATAAGGAGTTAATTTAATGCTAGTCTCTCGTGGTGAATGTTATAAAGCAGTAGTTTATAAAAGAAAAGAAAATAGTGCTGAAATAAGCGATGTCCCAGCCTTTTCTTTTATGTGTAGACCTGCAAGTAATTTAGAAAAAAAACAATATATCTCAAAAGGCTTAATTACAAAAGATGATAATTTAATGCTTTATGCTACTAGAATAGAAGGAAAAATTGCAAATGGAGACCAAATCTTATTTAATGGCGAAATGAAAATTGTTGAAAGTGTTGGTTATTATTTGAACAAATCAAGAAATTTAAGTGCTTATGCTTTTAATGATGAAGAAATTATTAAAAACGCACCAAAAGGAATAAGTTTAATTTAATTATGAAAAAGAAATATTTAAGCATAATGAAAGATGCAATTAAAATTAACAGCGCTATTAAAAGCGACCGGCGACTTCCTTATGATACCGGCAATTTAAGAAACCATATTATTACACAAGTTAAAGGTTCTTTTAAAACACAAGAAATTGTTATAAATATTGCATCAAATAAAGTTCCTTATGTAAAATACTTGGAAGAAGGCACTGCTCCACATAATATACCACACGCGTTCGGCTATGGTTCTATTTACGAAGATAAACCAAACCCATATACAAAACAAACACCTTACGGCGTCGGTGGGAGATTTAATGGCAAGTTCCATCCTGGCTCAACAAAGCATAAAGGTTTTATTGAAACAATCTTAATATATAATTGCTTAAATTATTATGTTCATAATTACGATGTTATTAAAATTGAGAGGGATTAAAAATGGTAGATATTGTAGAATTACAAAGCAAATTAAATAAAATGTTAAACAAGATAGATAATCCTAATAATGTAAGAGTTAGTGACTATATTGATGATGTTGCTTTTGGTGTTATAACTTATGCAAGTTACATAGACAATATTAGTGATATTGATACAACAAAAAATGTAGTTCCTGTTTATATTAGCGAACCAAGTGGAACAGTTGAACCTATACCACTTTTAGGTGAAATAAATATGCAATACAGTATAACAGTCTACTTTCCTATAACATTAAAAGATAAATTCTTTAAATTGATGAGTTATTTTATCAATGTTTTTGCAGGAAGAATGATAGATTTTGGAACAAAAAGTGGAAATGCTTTATGCAACTTAAATGTTCCTACTTTTAATGAAATTGATACCCAAGAATTTAAACAATTCTCCGATTTTATGGAAAATAAATATAAACTTCCTATTATGAAAAGTTCAATGCGGGGATCATACACTTTTACTTTATATTTACATCAATTAGACAATTTAGGAAAAACAAATGGTTTTATTTTAGGGAATCAAATTAAATATAGTCTTTCGTTTACTTATAATAATAAAACTTTTACAGAAGATGCAATATTAACAAGTAGTGCAAGAAATTACACTGCTGATCCCGTTTCTCAACAAATAATGGGCGAATATGAAACTTTATCATTAAATAAAAATAGTTCGTATGCAGATAGCATACAAGTTTACGCAAGAAATAATACTTTTTGGAACACATTTAGAGACTTGTTTGAAAATGGTTTATTACAAGATACAACTTTCATTTTAACTAAAACTTATACTTACGATAATAAAAGTTATACAAAAGAGCTTATTTTAGTAAGTTGCCCACAAGCAATAGATTTTGGTAGTGCAATAACTTATACTTTTGCATTTACAAAAAAAGCGAGGTTATAATTATGGCAAATAAAAGTTATACAATTTATATTAAATACCCAAACGAAGTAAGTAACAATAAATGCACACCAAACATCAACGCAGAAGCAAATTATGTTAAGCCTTCATATAATATAAGTGGAGGTGGTTCAACATCACCAAATAAAGTAATTAGAACAATTAAAAGCCCAATTCGTTCGTTGCTTGGCAATGTTAGTAATGCAGTTCCTGCAATAGCAGGTTCTTTAATTGCTATTAAAGTGGTTGACCAAATCGTTGAAACGGCACTTCCATTTTATGAAGGTTATACAGGTGATTATACAGCTAGTTTCAATTATGCAAATGTAAAGTCTGCCATTAGTTCAGTTATGAATCCGCTTGGAACATTAACAAGTATTGCAACTAGACAAATGGAGATTTATAGACAAAACACAAAAATAACGCAAGAAAGAATGTTAACAGGCAATTCAATTATTAACACTTATGGAGGCAAGTCAAGTAATTAGTTATGAAATTCTATTTAAACAATAAAGAAATAAAAGTATTAAATGGTTCTACATTTTCTCTTAAAAAAGATGAAACACTTGATAGTGGAAAAATTGAACTTGTTTTTAGTGATGATGATACGCCTATTTTACCAATGTCTTTGATAAAAATTGAAGATAATGGCGAAACTTATAATTTTTTAGTTATAAATGATATTGTAGAAGTTGCAAGTAAAAAACCTAAAGCATATTTACATACAATAACATTTGCTCAAAATACTAAAAAGTTTTCAAAAATACAAGTTAGAAATACACAATTTTCTCAACCTGCAAAAAATAGTTTAAAATGTGGATGTAATAAAGTTTTTGAAAATGAAGATAACAACGGTTATATGTTTAATTTTTATGCTTATGACGGCGAAGGTTATTCTTATTCAATGGAAGTCTCTAATAGACATAAAGTTAAAAATGCTTATATTGAATTTAAGTTATATCACGCAAAGAATTTAGTAGCAAATGATGGAAATTATCAAAATACAATTCAAGACACTTGTCCTAGTTTAAAAATCTCTTTTGATATTTATAAAGATAACACGCTTTATTTATCTTACAGTGGTATTTATTCAAATGGCGATATTAGTTATTTGAATAATTCATTAGATAGTGGCGTTTATACAATTAAAAATGTTAAGGTTGTTAAATTAGGTTCATCTTATAGTGATTTTGATTTATTTATTGTTAACATCGCTCTTGTTTGTAATGTTTATTATTATTCTTTATATGATGTTTTAGATATTTTAAGAAAACAAATTGCTTTACAAGAATTGAAAATTGAAACATTATCAGCTCCTAATATTTCTCTTGAAAATGTTTTTAACGAAACAACTAAACAATATGATATTTATGCAAGAATAACAAACACAAATAATAGCAATGTTATTGCTACTTATTGGAGTGAAGGCGCTGTATTAACTAGTAAAACAACATCTAATTTAAGCAGTTATGAAGGGAAGCGTGTTTATATTGGTGCTACGAAAAGTGGTTTAATAAATGTTTTTACTTATTTAGAAAATACTGCTAAAACTTCAAAATCAACGACAGTATTTGCATCAATAAGTTATGACGCAAATATTGTGAATCCAAACTTAACGTTTGCATCAAGTGAAAATAATTCTTATCATTACGAAATCTCAAATCCTAATTCATTCGCAGTTAATGTTTTTGGAAAATATTGGAAAAGTGGTGATAGTTCACAACCTAGTGAATTCACTAAATTAGGTGTTTTAAATACAAATGAAAAATACACAAGTCAAGATTTTTCTATGACTAAACTTTATGTAGAATGTTATTTTACAAAAGTTAACGAAGAAGCAATTAAAAGCGAAACAATAAAAGGCAATAAATTCATTCCACCTGTTCTTTACAATTATGACTTATATTTAAGTGATTTAGGGAAAGAAGGTGTTTATTCATTAAAGAGTAGTAATCAATTCCAAAGTGATGTTGATTACAACTATGCAATAGATTGTTGGCGTTATATTGAAGATAATTTTTTATATGATATTAGCGAATATACAATGAATGGAACAACTTCTAGTTTTAATGGTGAACATTTTATTCTTTATGGTTATAAAACTCCTACAGTTTTACCACCAAGTATGTCGGTAAGAAGTAGTTATGCAGGTAGTGGAAAATATGATATTTACGTAAAATTCACTAATGTTAATACAGTTAGTTGTAAAGTTTATTATTCTTCTTTTGGTGCATTATCAAGAGGAAATACACTCGTAGGAACGATTGCATCCAAAGAAAAACAAGAGATTTATTTTGGTAGTGTTTCAAGCAATAGCAGTGGAAGAATTCTTGCTTATTGTGTTTATGAAACAATTACAAGTAAAACAAAAGAAGAAACTTGGAGTGAAAGTGCGATCATTCCAACTTATACATTAACTGTTAAATATTATAAGAGCGGTCTTCAATATGAAAGCGAGGAGTTTAAATATGATGACGGAACAACAATTAACATAAATAATTATGTAAAAGAATATACTGGTTATAAACTTTCTTATACAAACCCAAAACAAGATTTTACATTGACAAGTCATACATATCTTCACATTTATTATAATGTTATAGCAACTCACGATTATCAATTTGAAGCAAATGTTGTCCGGGATGATACTTTCATTATGATGAATGGTGCTTATCAAATGTTATATACTTTAATAAGTAGTAGTATGAATGGCGATTATGAAAGCATTGCAACATATAGTGTTCAAGATGTAGAAAGTGGCGAATATCTTGATAATGCAACATTAAGAGTTCTTGTTAATCACGAAACAGGCGTCTTAAGTGGTGATACAACACATAATAACGCAAGTGATTTAATTAGAGATTATGGTTCAGGAGAATAAAAGGAGAAATTATGAGTGATTATATTTATGATTTACCAGAGAGTGGTGAGTTTTACGAAATTTTAAGAAATACGATTGCACCAAATTTAACTTTTACACAATGTAATCTTTTTGAATGTTTAGAGCAAATATTTATGTATTTAGACGGCTACCCTATTTTAGATGAAAATAATGTTTTAAACATTCGCTATTTTAATGATAATAACGAAAAAGTGGATGAACTTGCTCCAAGCGATACCAAAAAAACAATTAATGAAGAAAGATATGTAAACGGATTATTGACTGACTTTCAAAATGCTGAATTAAATAATGTTATAACTTACCCAAGCAAAAAAACTTATTCTAGCGTTCAAAGTAAAAACATAGGTATTGCCGAAGAAAGCGATTATATAATGCGTGTTGACTACCCTATTTATAAATTAAGAAGCGTTAAAGTTTTAGTTAACATATTCAATTTACAATATGATACTTTTGCTTGGATGATCACTTATAATGGAGCAATTGATATAACTGAAAATGTTTTAGAAGATGATATTTATGTTAACTTGCCAACAAGTGTAGATGACTACACTTTAATAAAGCGAGAATTATATCGTGAAAATTGTTTGCATTACAAAGCAAAAACGAATGAAATTGATGTCGGTGGAACATTTAAAAGTTTTGTAATAACTCAAAAAGTAATGCCTTATGTTGTTAGAAGTGCAATATCAAAATTCACAGGATACCACGCAACTTCAAGTCCAGTAACTTCGCCTGATTTTACAAATACAAAAGAACAATTAAAATATCAAATAGAATATGAAACATTAACAAATGGGCGTTTGTTAATTGAAGGTGTAGAAAATAAATATAACGGATGCGAAAGAATTGATATAGGACAAGGTGGCAGTGATATTATGAAAACTGGCTTAAATATGCTAGGAACAAGCATTAAAACCGGAATAAATACACTTGTAAGAACTGAAAAGTTTGCTAAAAACGAAAATAGAATTAAAATTGGATCACTTTATTACGAAAATGGTGATAGATATATTGCAACACAAGTAGATGAAGCAGTTTTTGGCGATTTTGTTTTTTCTACCATTCAATACACTAAAAACTTTAATAAACTATCTCAATTTATAGCAATAGACCAAAAGAAAAGATTTAACGAAATTGATAGTTCGTTAACATTAAGAAGTGAAGATGTTTATAAAGAATATTTATATTTTAGTTTAGATAAACCAAATAACAATTTAGCAAGTGATATTCATATTAAATCGCTTTTATTATTTAATGGATTATCTAGCACATTTACTTTGAATCCAAATAATGAAACAAAAATTGATTTTGCGACTTGCGAGACAAAAAATAACGATGGAACATCTAATGGTAGTTTTGGAAAGGTTTGGCTTCCTATGGTGCAATACGGTTCTGGAAATGCTTTATGTTTTGAAATGGCTTATGAAAGTCCAATAAGTGCAAATAGCAATTTTAGTTATAACTCGGATTCAAATCAACGGTTTAGTAAATACATTTTATATACTGCGAATAGTGGTTTTGCTGATGCATTTACAATTAACTTTTATAATCAAGTTAAAAGTTATACGACCGATAAATTGCCACAAGTAAGTAATGAAATGGTAAGTTTGAAATATGCTACAAATATGGGCGGATTTACTAATTTACATTATTATAAAAAACCTAACGAAATCTTTGCATTGAATTATGAGCTTATATGTTTACCATATCAAAATCAAGATATTTTTATTGGTGAAAACTTTATTAAATATAATGGTGTTATTGGAAACGCACAACCAAAAGCAAAATTAAAATTATTTATAAGTGATAGTGAATGTTATTCTATGTTTGATAAACAAGCACTAGGTGTAGAGCAAGCAGGAACATTTAACATTAAAATTATAAAACAATTAAACGAAAACAATAAAGCAGTTTATAGGCTTGAAATATATAAAGACAATAAGGTATACCGACTTGACAAAAATATTAAATCTTGGGCTATTTGTGATGAAAACAACGAGATTTATATAAGTGCTAATCAAGAATTAAATATGAATGACAATATATTATTTTATATATTCACTTCGCATTTAAGAGTATAATATAATAAATAAAGGAGAATGAATAATGTATTTAATTAGAAACAAAGATGGATCAATTAGAAAAGACTTCACTAACGATTTTATTCAGCAAGGTTCTAACAATGTAAATTATATTGATTTTGCTATTGCTGATAGAGACATCAGCGAATGGACTGCTGATTGTTATTTTGAACTACCAAACGGTGAAATCGTAATTTTAGCAGGAACTGAACAAGAATTTACAAGTGACAACGAAACATTTAAAGGTTATCGTGTTTATCTTTCAAGTGCAGTTTTGTCTTACGCAGGTATTTTAAAAGTTATAGCAAGAATTTATGATGGGAATGGTGAAATCTTATATACTTATCCTTTTGAAAAAATGGTTAATGCTACTACATTAGATAGCACTTACGATGCACCTATTACAATCAGTCAATATAATTCATTTATGGCTTTGCTTTCTACTTATATAACTGCTTATAATTCACATTTGATAAGAAAGTATAACACATTAGAAAATGCTTTAAGCGATATAAGCAAAATTGCAGAAGGTGAACATATTTTAATTAGTTCAGGAACAAATGATTATGCTATGTATTACAAAGCAAAGTCTAATGATAGTGATTTAAAGTTAGTTCCAAATCCTACAAATTGGAGCGAGATTTATTCTTATACAGGTTTGTCTATTGAAGAATTAAGCAAGTTAAGTTTAACAACTTTAAAAGATTATATTGACAAATACGACATCAAAGAAATTAACACTAATTTATTAACAGGCGTTTTATCAACAACTTTAACATTAAAAGATTTATCAATGCTTTCATCAAATGTTGATTTTAATGCAGTTTATTACACAAAAAGCGAAACATATTCAAAAGAAGAAAGCAACGCAAAGTTTGTATCTCAATCAATTTTAGACGCTTATTTAACTATTACAAAAGCAAATGAAGAATATTTAAATAAAGAAGATGCAAAATCTTTATATCTTTCAAAAGAAAGCGCTAATGATTATGAAACAAAATCTGATGCTGAAAGTAAACATAGTTTGCAAGATTTAGCAATTTTAAATGCTCAACATAAAGCTGATAGTGCTTATGCTCTTGCGAGTGGAAAAGCAACAACTTATGTTTTTGATACTTTCAAAGATATGAAAAACGCTTTAAAAAACGATGACGGAACAGGTTTTGCTCTTGGTGATACATTAAACATAAGAGAAGCAAATTGTCCTGATTATTGGATCAGTAAAAAATTAGAAGATAATAAAGGCGAGTTTGGTTATTATGAAATATTAGAAAATGAAACTGATTTAAGCAAATATCAAACTATCGAAGATAACACACTTGAAACTACGCGTAAAACTATTGTTGGTGCTATAAATGAAAACAAAACAAATGTAGATGAATTAAAATCATCAAAGCAAAACGCAAATGATACTAATTTAAAAACAAATGCAAAAACAATAACAAGTGCAATTAACGAAAATAAAGACAATATTGACAGTGTAAAAAACTCTAAACAAGATAAAGAAGATAATTCATTAAAAACAACTTCTAAAAATATAACAAATGCAATAAACGAGTTATATGACAAAAATAGTTCGCAAGACACTGAAATTAATGCAAAACAAAGTAAAGAAGATGTAAGTTTAGAAACTGAAAATCATAATGTTGCTGGTGCTATAAATGAAGTTTTAGGAAAAGTAAACATAAATACATCAAATATAAGTGCAATTGAAAGCAAAATCCCAACCAAAGAAAGTGATTTAACACACGATATGGGCTATATTACAAAAACAGTTGATGATTTAGAAAATTATATGACTTCAACTGCAATAAATAGCGCTTTATCTTTAAAAGCAAATACAAGCGATATTCCTACCGATAACGCACAACTTACAAATGGTGCAGAATACATCAAAAAAAATGTTGGTGATTTAGAGAATTATTATGATAAGCCTAGTGTTGATACAAAACTTACTTTAAAACTTGATAAAGCAAGTGAAAAAACTAAATTAAGTCAATTAACAAATGATAAAAACTTTGTTTCAAATATTGATTATGCAAATGACGATGTTGGTGGTGTAGTTAAAGCAACTCCTGTTGCTAGTTTATCAAGCGATTATGCGCCAGCTTATATCATTGACGGAAAACTTTATAGCAAAATTACAACTCAACCAGTCATCGCATTTACCGTTGTTGATAGTTTACCAGCCAAAGGCGAAAGCAATACAATTTATTTACTTGTAGATAGTAGTGGTTCAGGTCAAGATGTTTATAAGGAATATCTTTGGGTTGGTAATAAATGGGAAAGAATAGGCTCTGAAATTGATTTAAGTGATTATGCAAAAACAACTTATGTAGATAATCAAATTAGTAGTGTAAATGCTAAATTCTCAAATTATTATACAAGCACTATTATTGATACAAAATTAAGTGAAAAATTAGATGCAAGTAAGTTCGTATCAAAAACAATTATTGATACTATTGGAACTAACGCTGTAAATCGTGCAACAAGTGATAAAAACGGAAATGATATTGTAGACACTTACGCAACTATTACTGCTTTAAATAATAAATTAGATAGTTCAAAATTCACTGCTACAAATATAGTTTCAACACTTGGAACTAACGCTGTAAATCGTGCAACAAGTGATATAAACGGAAACGAAATAACTTCTACTTATGCAACAAAAATAGAATTAAATACAAAATTAGATGCAAGTGCAAGTGCTATTGTTAATCAATTAGGCGATACTGCTGTTAATAAGTCAACAAAAGCCGTTCAAGACGAAAATGGCAATAATATTGCATTAACTTATCAAAAAAATGCATTTATCTTAAATGGTAGCGTTTCAACAAGTGGAATAATTACATTTACTGATTTAACTATTAGCAATTTAATTAACGCAGCAAATAATAATCAAAGAATTATATTTAAACCAAGCGACACAAGTTTAGCAAGTATTGATTTAAGCGCACAAAAAACAAGCGATACAAGTTATGTTTTAAAAGGCTCATTTACTTCAAATGTTAATAATAAGCTCACAAATTATAGTTGCGTAATTACAACTACAACGACAAGCGTAAGCGGAACATATACAAGTCAAATGGCTGATGTAGATTTAACTATTCCACTTGTCAGCAATTTTGAAAATCAAAATCAACCTATCGTAAACTTTGAAGATAATTTATTCT
>CAVDQJ010000021.1:0-12682 GCA_963611005.1 bacterium
TTAATAAATAAGCTGTTTTTATTTCTTGATATAGTCATAACAGTTGTTACATATTTATATCCATTTTCTTTTGCATACTCAAAAAGTTTTCTCATACGTTTTTCAATACAAATTTCACAACGTTTTCCACCTTCTTTTTCTTCTTTATACTCAACTAAATCCTTTACATATTCTTGATGATTATATTTATCTTCAATAATTGTAATTTTAGTATTTAAGTCATTTTCTATTTGAAAAACATAGTTTTTTAAGGCATTTAATCGCTTATTATACTCTTCAAAAGGTGTAATATTTGAATTTGAAAACAAGATTGTTATATCAAATAATTCAGTTAAAAAAACAAGAGGATAACAAGAGCATGCTCCACAACAAACATGGAGTAATAACTTAGGTTTTCCCTCTTGATTTATTTCTCTATAATCAGCAAAAAATTGTTTATAATAATCACATTTTACTTGAGTCATAAATAAACATTGCATCCCCAAAACTAAAGAAATGATATTTTTCTTCAACAGCATGTTTATAGACATCTAAAGTAAATTCTCTACCCATAAACGCACTAACTAACATAATTAATGTAGATTTTGGTAAATGGAAATTAGTAATTAAGCAATCTATAGCCTCGTATTCATATCCTGGTGAAATAAATATATTTGTAGAAGATTTTTCAGCTTTAAATTCATGGAACTTTTTAAAATTTGATTCAAGAGTTCTAACTGAAGTTGTTCCTACAGCAATAATTCTTCTACCTTCTTTTTTAGCAAGATTTAATCTATTAGCAACTTCTTCACTTATTTCATATTCTTCAGAATGCATAATGTGATCATTAGTATCTTTAACTTTAACAGGTCTAAATGTACCTAAACCAATTGAAAGAGTGATATCTAATATTTCTACACCCATTTCTTTTAATTCTTTTAATAATTCATTTGTAAAATGAAATCCAGCTGTAGGTGCAGCTGCACTACCTTCATTTTTAGCATAAACTGTTTGATATTTATTGTTATCATCAACTTCTTTATGAATATAAGGTGGTAAAGGTAAAATACCAATCTTATCTAATTCTTCTAAAAAGATGCCATTATATTTAAATTTTAATAATCTAATTCCTTCATCTTTTACACCAACACATGTAGCAACTAAAATATCATCTTTAAAATGTAAAACAGTATCTAATTTAATAGCTTTTGCATTACCACATAAACATTCCCAAGTATCATTTCCTAAATCTTTTAACAATAAAACTTCAACATGAGCACCTGTAACTTCCTTTGTAGCAAATAATCTAGCAGGAATAACTTTAGTGTTGTTTCTTACTAAAACATCACCTTTTTTAAAATAATTTTTAATATCAAAAAACTTTGAATCTTTATATGTATTAGTATGTTTATCTACTAATAATAATCTACATTCGTCTCTTTTTTGAGATGGTTCTTGTGCTATTAATTCTTCTGGTAAATAATAATCAAATAATTCAATATCCATATTAAAAGCCTCTCTTATCACCATATTTAGCTAAAACTTCATTTTTATATTCTTCAAATCTATCTTCTTTAATTGCAGTTCTAGCACCTTCAACAATAGAAATCAAAAATCTAATGTTATGAATTGACATTAAGTGTGCACCTAAAGCCTCTCCACTAACATATAAATGTCTTAAGTAAGCTTTTGTATAGTTTTTACATGTATAACAATCGCACTCATCATCTAAAGTTGTAAAGTCTTCTTTATAAATTTCTTTTCTTATGTTAACTCTACCTTTATGTGTCATAAGTGTTCCGTGTCTAGCAATTCTTGTTGGTAAAACACAATCCATCATATCAATTCCTTTACCAATTCCTTCAAGAATATAATCTAAACTACCAACACCCATTAAATATCTTGGTTTATCTTCAGGTAAATATTTAATAGCGTAATCAATCATTTTAAAACAAACATCTTTAGGTTCTCCAATACTAGTTCCACCGATTGAATAACCATCAAAGTCCATTTTAACCAATTCTTCAGCACAATATTTTCTTAAATCTTCATATTCTCCACCTTGAACTATACCAAATAAAGCTTGATCATCTCTTTTATGAGCTTCTTTCCCTCTTTTTGCCCATCTAAGAGTCCTTAAAGTTGAATCTTTTGCATATTGGTAAGTTGCAGGATAAGGAATACATTCATCAAATGACATAATAATATCAGCACCGATTTTTTCTTCTATTCCAATTACAGTTTCAGGAGAAAAGAAAATTTTATCACCGTTTAAATGTGATTTAAAAGTTACACCTTCTTCTTTTATATCTCTATTTTCTGCTAAAGAAAATACTTGGAAACCTCCACTATCTGTAAGCATAGGTCCATTGTAATTCATAAATTTTTGAACACCACCAGCTTTAGCAACTATATCTTCTCCAGGTCTAAGATGAAGATGATAAGTGTTTGCTAAAATAACACCAGCTCCACAAGCTTTAACATCTTCAGGAGTTAAAGTTTTAACAGTAGCTAATGTTCCTACTGGCATAAACATAGGAACTTCTACATCTCCATGAGGAGTATGTAATATTCCATATCTAGCTTTAGTTTTTTTGTCTACGTGTAATATTTCTAAATAAAAATCTTTGCTCATATATTCTTAATTATATCATTTTTAATATAACATTAAAATTTAAAATCCATTGATGTATTAGCATCAATCAAATTATAAAAACCTTTATATTTCTTGGCTAATAACATAAATATTGGATAACCAATACAAGTAATACAAATAAATTCACCTAATAATGTCCATCCAAATGTAATAAAGTAAATTGATGGACTCATTCCTGCACTTGTATCATAAAGATAAACAATTAAAGGAACAATAGCAGCATTTACAAAGCATGGCATTAAGCTTGCTAATAATAAATTTTTAATTGTTTTACTTACTAAAATAATAAGTAAACAACCAATTAATGTACCTAAAGTACCAAATACCAAGTCATAAACACCATATTGGCTCATGATATTTGCTAATAAACATCCTAATGTTAAACCAATTGTGTATAATGGATTAAAGAATACAAGAAGATTTAATAATTCACTAAATCTTAATTGTAACATTCCACCATTATAACTTAATGGTCCACATAAAATGGTTACAACAGCATATAAAGCTGCAATTAATGCATTAGTAACAATGCATTTAACGGTTAAATTCTTCTTAAACCGTGAAGAAACGGATGAACTTTTTTTGTTGGATTCGTTCATAAAAATACCCCCTTGTTAAATTTTACGAGTGGTTAGTCAATGGGAAAGACACTCGAGTCGATATTAATTATAAAGAATATCAAGTTATATTAAAAGTTAAATTAATATTTTTTTAATCATATAACCAATTTAATTTATAATATTTTAAAAATGTAAATAAAAAGATACGTTTTTCAACGCATCTTTTATAAATATAGTTTTAATTAATGGAATCTAGCATATTCATCTTTAATCTTTTCATGAGATTCATGAGATTTGATGACATCTGCTAACATTTCTGCAATTGATACAATCTTAATCTTATTAGAATTTTTAAATTCTTCATGACTAATTGTATCAGTAACACAACATTCTGTTACGTAATCTGCTTGATTAAATCTTTCAAGTGCTGGACCATTAAATAAAGCATGTGAAGCGCAAATATATATCTCTTTAGCACCTCTATCATGTAAAGCTTTAGCACCAGCTAAAATAGTTCCACCTGTATCAATCATATCATCAACCATGATACAAATTCTTCCTTCAATATCACCAACTATATTAGTGATTTCAGCAACATTTGGTCTAGGTCTTCTTTTATCGATAACAACAATATTAGTATTAGGAATAAAATTAGCTAAATCTCTAGCTCTATACATAGCACCATGATCTGGAGCTACAATTGCTATCTTATCATCTTTATATTTAGGATCAGCAAATTTATTGTTTAAATATTTTGCAAATAAGTAACTAGGTGAACAATTATCAACAGGAACACCAAAGAAACCTTGAATTTGTGGAGTATGTAATTCACAAACAATAATTCTTTTTACTCCAGCATTAGTAAATAAATCTGCAACCATACGAGCACTAATTGGTTCGTTAATATGAGCAATTCTATCTTGTCTAGCATAACCAAAATAAGGCATGATCAATGTGACTTCTCTACAATTAGCTCTTCTTACTGCATCAATAAATATTAATGTTTCCATAATACGATCGTTAACAGGTTTACAAGTAGATTGAATAATATAAATCTTCTTTCCTCTAACATCGCATGTAATATCAGGAGTTGCTAAACACTCCCCGTCGGCAAAATTCTTTACGACACTCTTGCTTCTTTCAATTCCTATTAATGAACATACTCTATCAGTAAGTTCCACATTGGATGAAAGAGCAAATACAAGTATATCTTTTATCATAATTTCCCCCTGTACTTATATATTAATACCTAAATTAAATAGGTTTTAACCAATTTTAGAAAATAAAAGCCTAGCAAAAACTAGGCTTAAATATTTTTTTAAACTATTTACCGCTTCTATATTTTTTATTGAAACGATCAACTCTACCATCGTTTTGGACAAATCTTTGTTTGCCTGTGTAGAATGGATGGCAATTATTACATGTATCAACTCTTATTTCTTTAAGTGTTGATTCAGTTTCAAATGTATTTCCGCAAGAAACACATGTAACTGTACATTTGTGATAATCTGGGTGAATTCCTTTTTTCATCTTTTTTACTCCTTCCGCCTAAGGTTTTAATTTAACCTTAAGAAAGCTTATGCCCGTTAATTTTAACAATTATTAAACTAATTTGCAATACTTAATATTATTATTTATGATATTTTTCATAGACTCTTTTATAGTAATCTAACCAAAGCTTCTTAACATTCTCTTTACTATAAAAATTTGCAATTTCGTTTGAATAACCAACTATTTTGTTATAAAAATCTCTATCGTCTTTTAATTGATGTAGTGATTTTTCAAAATCTTCGTTATCTTCACCTGTTAAATAATTTGATAAGAAAATATCTTTATATAGATCTAAGTTTCTAACTAAAAATGGTACTCCACAATTTACACATTCAAGTAAAGTCATTGGCATTAATTCTTGATATGAAGGTAAGAACAATACATCGCAAGCATTGTATAAATCATTCATATCTTTTCTATCAATTATGCCCAAGAACTTTAAATTTGATGGAGGATTATCCATAATTTTTTTAATTTCTTCATAACCAGCAGTAATCTTTTTAAATGTAAAACCACCTGCCCAAACAAACTTTAAATCAGGATTCTTTTCAGCAATTTTAGCAAAATCAATTATACCTTTACGTGTTTGAGTTTGACCAACTCCTAAAACAACAAAATCATTATCTAGAAAACCATATGATTTCCTTACTGCTTTTCTTTTATCATCATCAATCTTAAAAAATCTTTCATTAGAAACATAATTAGGAATATAAGTAATCTTATCTTCTTTTAAACCAATTGCTAATAAATCTTTTTTAAAATATGGATTAACAACTACAACTTCATCAGCTTTTTTATAAAATTTAATAACATAATTTCTATAAATCTTAAATATACCTTTAGGCATCTTTAATGAACCATCATCATATTCAGGAATAAAATGAACATAACAAACATCTATAGCTTTCTTATTCATTTTAAATAAATGAGGAACATTTACAGTGTGTATATGTCTAATATCATACTTATTTTTATGTTTACCATTTACATTCACTTCAAACTCAGGAATAGACTTAACAAGTTCAATTTGTTCAATAGCTGCACTACCTACTCCTTGACCTTTAAATTCTAAACCTTTAACATACATGTTAATTTTTATCTTTTTGTCCATAAATAAATCTCCATAAATATTTTACTTTAAAAATTGAAAAAAATTAAGTTGATAGTATAATAACATAGATAGGAGGTTATATCATATTATGATAAGTAAGAAATTAGCAGTAGACTTAATCAACCAAGCTACTGAAACAGGTGCTGATTTTGCAGAAATCTTTTACGAAGACACTTTTAATAAATCTTATTCATTCGAAGGATTAAAAGTTCAAAATGTTGTATCAAGTAATGTAAACGGTGTTGGAATTAGACTTTTAAAAGAAAATCAATGTGTTTATGGTTATACAAATGATTTAAGCAAATCAAGCTTAACAAAATTAGTCGATAATCTTTCTAAATCATTTTCTTCAGGAAGAGTTATTGAAAAAATTACAGGTTTTAAAAATCAAACATACAAAAAAGTTAATAAAAAAGTAACTCCTTTAATTGATGTTGAACCAAAAGAAATTATTGACTATGTAAAATCCGGAGCTGAAATTATTTTAAATTACGATAAAAGAATTGTTAGAGTTGTATCTGGTTTTTCAATTGTAAGTTCAAATTATGTAATTTTAAATTCAAATGGAAAATCATTTAAAAAATCTAATGAATATGGAAGAGTTTATTTAAATTCAATAGCAAGTGAAAACGGTAAAATTGAAACTAGATTCGATGGTCCAGGATCTCAAAAAGGTTGGGATTTCTTTACTAAAGATTTAGATTTTAAAGCTTTAGCATTAGAAAATGCAAAGAAAGTTATTTTAATGTTAGGAGCTAAAGAATGTCCAAGCGGCCACTTCCCTGTAGTTATTGGAAATGGTTGGGGTGGTGTTATTTTCCACGAAGCTTGTGGTCATCAACTTGAAGCAACTTCAGTTGCAAAAGGTTTAAGTGTTTTTACAGGTATGAAAGGTCAACAAATCGCAAATACTATTGTTAGCGCTTATGATGATGGAACTATGCCAAACGAATGGGGTTCTAACGATATTGATGATGAAGGAAATCCAACACAAAATAATTGTTTAATTAAAGATGGTATTTTAGTTGGTTATTTAGTTGATGATTTTAACGGAAGAAGAATGGGCGAAAAAGGAAATGGCGCTTCAAGAAGAGAGTCATATAAATACGCTCCAACTTCAAGAATGTCAAATACTTATATCGCTAAAGGAAAATCAACTCCAGAAGAAATCATTAAAAATACAAAATTAGGCTTATATGCAGTCTCATTTAATGGAGGAAGCGTTAATCCAGCTGTAGGTGATTTTAATTTTGGTTGTAGCGAAGCATATATTATTAAAGATGGTAAAATTCTTGAACCAGTAAGAGGAGCTACTCTTGTTGGTAATGCAAAAGACATTTTAAAACATATCGATATGGTAGGTAATGATATCGGTTTAGGTCAAGGTATGTGTGGATCTGCTAGCGGAAACGTTCCTGTTAATGTTGGTCAACCTACAATTAGAGTTGATGATATTACAGTTGGTGGACAAGGAGGAAGTATTGATGAATACAAATAAATTTTTTACAAAAGCTAAAGAAAAAGGCATTGAAGTAACAGAATTAAAAATTACAAAATCAACTTCTACTTCTATTTCTATTTTCCGTGGTAAAATCGATGATAACTCAATCTCTTCTCAATCAAAAATATTAGCAAGAGGTATCTATAATGGTAAAATGGGTGTTGTTTCTACAGAAAAAACATCTGATGATTCAATAGATTATTTATTAGATAGTATTATTTCAGGTGCTACTTTAATTGAAAAAGAAGAAGAACCAAACCTTTTTAAAGGTAGTGAAAAATATCATAAAAAGAACATATATTCTAAAGAATTAGAAAATTGGTCTACTAGTGATGTTTTAAAAATCATGTTTGAATTAGAATCAAAATTAAAAGAAAAAGATTCTAGAGTTAGTGATGTTGAAATTTCTTTTGCTAAGGAAGAAGAAGAAAAACAAATGCTTAACTCATATGGATTAAAACTTAAAAATAAAACTAACTTCTTCTACATCTATGCTTCAGTATATATGAAAGAAGGTGATGTTGTTAAAGATGAAGGTAAAATAGTTTTTGGTACAAATCCTAGCGATGTTAAAGTAGATGAAATTGTTGATGAATTAATTAACAAAGTAAGTTCAAAATTCAACGCAATAACAATCGATACAGGAAAATATAAAGGTGTAATAAGCAATGATTCAGTTGCTAGTTTAATTAATGCTTTAATTTCTAATGTAAGCAGTGAAGAAACTCAAAAACATTCATCTTTATTTGAAGGTAAAGTTAATCAAAAAGTATTATCTTCAAAATTAACTGTTTTAGAAAAACCATTAGAAAAGAATTGTTTTTTCACTTATTTTGATGATGAAGGTGTTGCAACTTACAATAAAGAAATCATTAAAAATGGTGTTTTAAAAACTCTTTTATACAATTTAGAAACTGCTAAAAAAGAAGGCACAACTTCTACTGGAAATGGTTATGGTAGATCAAGAATTGATATTGGTACAGTCAATTTAACTATTAAACCAGGAAAGGCTAGCGAAGAAGAATTATTTGCTAAAATTGAAAATGGTGTTTACATCACTTCAATTCAAGGTTTACATGCAGGATTAAATAGTAAAAGTGGAGATTTCTCATTACAAGCTGAAGGCTATTTAATTAAAGATGGTAAATTAGATAAATTCTTAAACTTATTTACTGTCGGTGGTAATTTATTTAAATTATTTAATGATATTATTGCTGTAGGAAGTAATTCTAAATTATTTACAAGCAGTACAAACTGCCCTTCTATTGCATTTAAAAATCTTAAAATTAGTTCTTAATCATAAATATTGATAATATTTATATTGAAAATCGTATTCAAAATAACTAAAATATTTAAGAATTGAGGTAAAAAACATGAAAAAGAAGAAAAAGAATGAAAATGGTTTATGGGCTCAATTTAAAAAGTTCATTAACCGTGGAAACGTTATTGATTTATCAGTTGCTGTTATTGTTGGTGGTGCTTTCCAAGCAATCATTAATGCTGTAGTCAACGGAATCTTAATGCCAATTATTACATGGGCTATCCCATCAGGTGGTATTAATGGTATCGTTACAGTTTTAAACGGTGGAAAAAGCTACATCTGCGAAGCTTCTGATACAGCTGCTATTGCTGCTGCTACTGCATCAGGTACATCAACAGTTGAATACTGGGGTAAAGTTTATGACTCAGCTAAAGTTAACATTATTAACTGGGGTGGATTCATCAACGCAGTTATTTATTTCTTAATCGTTGCTATCGTTTTATTTATCATCCTTCAAGTATTTACATACTTAAAGAAAAAGAGAGCTGAATTCCAAGCTAAAGAACTTGAAAAATATTACGAAAGACATCCAGAAGAAAGACCTGCACCAGAACCAGAACCAGCACCTGTTGTCAAAGAACCAACAGAAGTTGAATTATTAAAAGATATTAAAGATCAACTTGTTAAATTAAACGCTGATAAAGAAAGCAAATAATTTAAAAAAACATATTAAAAGCCACTTAATTGTGGCTTTTTTTATTGTAAATAATTACATTATTTTTTAAGTAAACTATTAGTTTCTATTACTTTATTTTTCAAATTTTCTGGTACTTCTTCATAACCATAAAATTCTCTATTAAAGTATCCACTGCCTTGAGTTAATGCTTTTAATTTTGTTACATAATCTAAACTTTCACTTTCAGGTATTAAAGCAATAATTTGAGTAACATCATCTTTATCAATAACATCTTGAACTTTAGCTCTTCTACTATTTAGATCACTTAATACATCACCTAAATATTGAGTTTCTACATTAATACTAATTTTTAATATAGGTTCTAAAATCGTAGGAGCGCATTTCATATAAGCTTCTTTAAATGCTAATATAGCTGCCATTTTAAATGCTAATTCATTACTATCTACACTATGATATTTTCCATCAAATAATACACCTTTAACACCGATAACAGGGAAACCAGCTAATAAACCTTGTTGCAATGCTTCATAAAATCCTTTTTCTACTGCAGGGAAATAATTTTTAGGAACACTACCTCCAAATATTTCTTCTTCAAATTTAGATTCTTCAGAAGGTGAAAATCTCATTTCAACAACACCATAAAATCCACTTCCACCAGATTGTTTTATATATTTTCCAACGGAACTTGCTTCCTTTTTAATAGTTTCTCTATAACAAATCTTTGGTAAATCTGTTAATAATTCTAATCCATAATTGTTTTTAATTTTTTCTAACACAAATTGAAGATGAGATTCACTCATACCACCAATCAATAATTGTTTAGTTTCTACATTTCGTTTAATTTCTAATGTAGGATCTTCTTTTTTGAGTTTATTCAATACAGGATTTAATTTCTCTTCATCTTTTTTATCTTTTAATGATATTGCTTTAAAACAAACTGCTGTAGGGAATTTAACCATTTTATAATTAATATAATCATTTTTACTACATAAAGTATATGAAGTATTTAAGTTATCTACTTTTGAAATAGCTACTATATCACCTGAAATCGCTTCATTTGTGTTAACTTGTTGTTTACCACAAAGATAGAACATAGAAGAAATTTTGATATTTTCTTTTGTTTCAGGACAATATACTTCATCACCTAAATGAAGAACACCACTATCTATTTTTAAAATATTAATTGTACCTAAATATGGATCTACCATTGTTTTAATTACATATCCACTAAATGGTTCATTATTATCAGTTTTACGTGTGATTTCATTATTATTTTCATCATAACCCACATATGGTTTTAAATCTGTAGGGTTAGGTAAATAATCTATAAACATATTAAGTAATGTATGTAAACCAATATTGTTATTAGCACTACCAAAAATAACTGGAACTAATTCACCATTTAATACACCAACTCTTAAACCTTTATGAATTTCTTCATTAGTTAAAGGTTGACCACTAAAGAATTTATCTAATAATGCATCATCTGTTAAAGCAACAGATTCACATAACGTATTATGCAATTCAAAAACTTTAAGTTTTTTATCTTCATAAATTTCATCATCAACACATTCTTTTCCATTGTATTTTCTAGCTTTTAAATCAACAACATTAACAAATCCATCAAAATTATCATTATGTCCTAATGGCATTGTAAATGGAACACACACCTTACCAAAATGAGAACGTAAATCATCTAAAATTTCTTCATATTTAGGATTACCTTTATCCATTTTATTAACATAAATAATTGTAGGAATGCCTCTTTTTCTTAATAATTTAAAGTTTTTAATCGTACCTACTTGTACTTTACTTAAAGCATCTACAACTAAAACTGCACCCTTACATGAATTAGTAATTGATATGACTTCCCATATAAAATCATCATTTCCAGGAACATCTAATAAATTTAACTTATAGTCTTTATATAATAATGGAACTATTGAAGTAGAAACAGAACTCATTCTATTTTTTTCTTCTTTTAAATAATCGCTAATAGTGTTTTTCTTTTCAATTGAACCTTTAGGTGTATTATTAACAATTGAATATAAAGATTCAACAAGTGTAGTTTTACCACTTCCTTGATGTCCTAATATAGCAATATTACGAATGTTTTTAGACTCTAAAGTCATATTATTATCCTCCTATGTAAGCGCTTACATTTGCTTAATTTTATAATACTATATCTTTTCATGATTGTGTAGAGTTATGATTAATTTTTTTATGATAATGTAAAAAATATTTTTATTAAATGTGTTGAATTAATGTGTTTAAGATGTTTATAATAAAATTAATAGGAGAAATAAAATGAAAAACAAAATAATTTATGTTTCAGGTCTTATTAATTTTGAGACCATACTAAACGTTGATTCATTTCCAGTAAATTATTTTCCGGTAGAATATCCATTTTACGGAATAAACACAGGAATTGCTGGAACTGGATATAATATTTCTAAAGCATTAAAAACTTTAGGAAATAAAGTAATTCTCTCTACTCATCTTGCAGATGATTTAATTGGAAGAACAATTAAACAAGAGTTAGATTCAAATGAAATGTATAAAACTAGTATCTATACATCATTAGATCAAACATCTACAACAGTTACTTTAACAGATAGAGATAATAACACTGAAATGTATTGTGATTTAAAAAATATTCAAGATGTTGTATCAAAAGTAACAACAGAAAGAAAATACATTAAAGAAAGTGATATTGTTATATTATGTAACTCCAACTTCAATCGTCCTTTATTAAAAGAAGCAAGAAAATTAAATAAAATTATCGCTACAGATGTTCATATAATCGGTTCAGTTGATGATGAATTCAACTCAGAATTTATGAAATATAGCGATATTTTATTTTTAAGTTCAAAAGGTATAGGAACTTTAAATTACGAAAACTTCTTAATTGATATTTATAACAAATATAATAATGAAATTATTGTTTTAGGTGAAGGAAGAGATGGTGCAATGATTTTAGATGCTAAAAAACGTATCATTTATCATATCGATGCCATTACTACAAGAGACATAGTAAACACAGTAGGAAGTAGAGACGCATTATTTAGTGCTTTTGTTCACTTCTATTCCGAAGGCTGTGATTCATTAGATGCTTTAGAATTAGCTGAAGTATTTACCAGTTATAAACTAGGTGAGTCTGGTAGTAATTCAGGTTTCTTAAGCGAAAAAGAAGTTATTAAGTTAAGAAAAAACATCGATTTCGATGTATATAAAATTAAAGAATTTTAATAATATTTAGAATTAAAAAGAGTGGAAACCATATTAAATGTCCACTCTTTTTTATTTTAGTTTATTTTTTTGCTGTTTGCACAATTACTTCTTCACCAACTATTAAATTCATTAATT